>CAZWZO010000027.1:0-8340 GCA_964638525.1 uncultured Muribaculaceae bacterium
AAACTTGAAGGTGATGTTTGTGCTCTACTAAACGAATTACCATTTTAGGAGAAAAAATATGATTAAATTAAATTTAAAAACAAAAACAACATGGAGAGAAAAGCTATATCTAGCCAAAATGATGGCTCAGTCAAAATTTATTTTATTGGATGACTTTTATCCAATTATTTATCCAATTAAATTGAGAAAAGGCACAGAACTTATTCAATTATGGCACGCTATGGGAGCTTTTAAAACCGTTGGATATAGTAGAATGGGGAAAGTAGGAGGGCCTTCTGTTAAGAGTCTAACGCATAAAAACTATACAGCTACTATTGTAAGTAGTGAGAAGATAAGAGAAAATTATGCGGAAGCTTTTGGTATCAGTATTGATAAAGTTCATGCCCTTGGTGTACCGAGAACCGATATTTTCTTTGATGAGAACTATAAAGAGAAAATCACAAAGAAGTTAAAGAAAAAATATCCATTTATAAAAGGCAAAAAAGTGATTTTGTTTGCACCAACCTTTAGAGGAAATGGACAGAATACAGCACATTATCAATATGAATGGTTGGATTTTGCAAAAATAAAAGAAGAATTAAAAGAAGAATATGTTTTCTTAGTTAAAATGCATCCTTTTATAAAAAATAAGCCTACGGAAAACTTTATTGATAATGAATTTTACTTTGATGTTACAAAAGAAAGAGAAATCAATGACTTACTTTTTATTACCGATTGTTTGATTACAGATTATTCCTCCGTCATATTTGAATATTCTTTCTTTAAAAAACCAGTTGTATTCTTTATACCCGATTATAAAGAATATGTACAAACTCGTGATTTTTATTATCCATTTTCCTCTTACATGTATGGTTCCACTGCAACCAGTACAAAAACTTTATTAGAAAAAATTAAAGAAGGAAAAGTAGATGAGAAGAAAATTAAAAAATTCAATGAATTTTTCTGTAGTGCCTGTGATGGAAACAGTACAAAAAAAGTAGTAGAAGAATTAATTATAAAGAAAAAGGACCAATAATATGAAAGAGGTTGTAATTTATATATTTAAAATATTTATTAATATCGTTTATAGTATTTTTAAGTTATTTCCTACTAATAAGAAGAAAGTTATCTTCCTAAGTAGACAAAGAAACACACCATCGATTAACTTTAATTTTTTAATAAAAGCCATTAAAGAAAAAGACGAAAAGATAGTAATTGTTACAAGTTGTAAAAGACTAGAAAAAACGCCTCGTGGTTTAATTGGCTACTTCTTTCATCTTTTTTATGAGATGTGGCATTTAGCAACCAGTAAAGTAGCTATTTTGGAAACTTATTCTATAACAGTAAGCAATCTTCACCATAAAAAGAGTTTAAAGGTAATTCAAATGTGGCATGCTATGGGATCTTTAAAGAAGTTTGGATATAGCATATTAGATCAAGAAGAGGGTAGTAGTAGTAAAATGGCTAAGCTTATGAATATGCATAAAAACTACGATTATGTTATGACAAGTTCTAAAGCTTGCGTACCTTATTTTATGGAGGCTTTTCATACAGAAAAAAGTAAAATGTTTATAGATGGTCTTCCTGTTGTAGATGAAATGGTGTCCAAAGACTATCAAAAAAGGGTAGTGGAAGGCTTAAAAGAAGAATATCCAATATTAAAGAAAAAGAAGACAATTCTTTATTGTCCAACCTTTCGAAAAACAAAAAGCACTTCTCGTTATATCAAACAATTAATTGATTGCGTGGATTTTAAGAAATACAATCTAGTTATTAAACTTCATCCCAATAGCAAAGTAAAAATCAAAGACGAAAGAGTTCTAGTAGAAAATAGGCATACAACAATTAAATTTGCTTTTCTAGCAGATTACATTATTACGGATTATTCGGCAATTGTATTTGAACTCTCTTTGCTTAATAAACCAATTTTCTTTTATACTTATGATTATGATAAGTATATAAATACTAGAAATTTTTATATCAATTTTAAAGAGGAAATGCCAGGGTTGATTACAAAAGATCCTAAAGAGATTATAAAGGCAATAAAAAAAGAAGACTTTGATGTAAGTCGGGTAAAAAAGTTTAGAAAAAAATACATCGAAATTCCTAAAGAAGGATGTACAGAAAAACTAGTAAATTTAATTTTCTCTTTATTAGAACAAAAATAAAAAGGCTTTAAGCCTTTTTTTACATATAAAACAAACTACAAATAATACTACCAACCATAATTAATAATAAAACAATTGCAGATATTTTTAGTGATTTCTTGCTCATACCTTTCACACCTCGCTTTGTAAATTCTTCTTTTTTACTCACTGTATTCATTATAATAAAAAATCTTATAAAAGTAAATTAATAAGTATAAAATTCTTTTTGGTTAATATAATGAACTAGGTGAGAAAATGAAACACATGAAAGAAAAAAAGAAATATATATTTTTAATTGGACTAGCTGTAGTAGGAATTTTATTTGGTATACTTTTTGCCTATCTTTTATCAAAAGAAGATAAATTATTAACACAAGGATATATAAATAATTTTTTTGAGGCCATTCATAATGGAAAGATTCATTATAAGGCTGGAATTGTAAATGGAATTTCAATCAGTCTTCTTTATACAACACTTATTTTTATCCTAGGTATATCCATAGTAGGTATCCCTATTATATTATTTATGCTTTTCTTCAAAGGCTTTATTGTTGGGTTTTCTATAGGTACAATTTTAAATACTTATAAAGTAAAGGGAATAATAGGAGCTTTTTTCTATGTTTTCCCACATCATATAATAAGTTTGGTGTTATTAATCTTACTTAGTTATTTTGCTATACTTTTTTCAAAACGTTTGGCAGAATATTTATTTTTAAAAAAAGAAGTTGGGTTAAAAAAACTTATGCAAAAGTATAGTAGGGTTTTTGTTATTGTTTTAATTGGGATGGTTTTATGTAGTGTATTTGAAATCTTTTTGTCTCCCTTTTTACTTAAAGTTTTTACAAACATGCTATTTTAAGGTATAATAGAAAAAGAAGGAAACAAGAAGGTGAAGTTGTATGAAAAAGGTAATTATAGGAATCTCAGGAGGAGTGGATTCTTCTGTAGCGGCTATTTTACTTATGAAATCTGGATATGAAGTAGAAGGATTATTTATGCGTAATTGGGATGCATCTATTAATAACGATATAGAAGGAAATCCAACGTTAAATAATAATATTTGTCCACAAGAACAAGATTACAATGATGCAAAAGCTGTATGTGATAAATTGGGTATTAAATTACATCGTATTGACTTTGTTAAAGAGTATTGGGACTATGTATTTACTTACTTTTTAGATGAATTGAAAAAAGGAAGAACACCCAATCCAGATGTTATGTGCAACAAATATATTAAATTTGATTACTTTATTAAAGAAGCAAAAAGATTAGGAGCAGACTATATTGCGACTGGACATTATGCCAATATAAAGGATGGACAACTAGTAAGAGCCAAAGATCAAAACAAAGATCAAACTTATTTTTTAAGCCAGCTTACTAAAGAACAACTTGAAAATGTTTTGTTTCCAATAGGAGATTTAGATAAAAGCGAAGTAAGAGCGATTGCGAAAGAATACGATTTAGTAACGGCAACCAAAAAAGATTCTACTGGAATTTGCTTTATTGGAGAAAGAAACTTTAAACAATTTTTATCAAATTATTTACCAAATCAACCTGGTGATGTAGTAAATATCGATACAAATGAAGTAGTAGGAAAGCATACAGGACTTATGTATTATACCATTGGGCAAAGAAGAGGTCTTGATATTGGTGGTACCAAAGAAAAGATGTTTGTAGTAGGAAAAGACTTAAAGAAAAACATCTTATATATTGCCCTAGGAGAAGAAAATCCTTATTTATACTCAGATAGTTGTATTATTGACACTTTAAATTTTAATTGTGATTTAAGACCAACTCTTTGTACAGCAAAATTTAGATATAGGCAAGAAGATCATGATGTAAGACTTACTTATTTAAATGATAAGGAAATATTGGTTGAATACGATCCAATAAAAAGTGTAACACCAGGACAAGCTTGTGTATTTTATGATAAAGAAAAATGTATAGGTGGAGGAATTATAAAAGAAGTTCGTAAAAATCATGAAAAATTATGGTATCTTTTGTAGACAAAATTTTACAATTTTTTAAAAAACATTGTACAAAAGTTGTTTTTTTGTTACAATGTTAATGGAGGGTAGGAATATGGAACAGTTAAATAAATTACTTAATGAACTTGGTATATCAAAAGTAAGATTAGCAAAATATTTAGGGGTATCTAGACAAATGCTTTATAATTATTTAAGTTTAAATACTTTAAGTGATTGGCCTAGAGAAAAAGCAATCCGTTTAATTAGTTTACTTGAAATTAAAAACGAAGCAGACTTAGATAAAGTTGTTGTAGATGGAGACTACATCATTCGTGTAGAAAAGAAATTAAACGATGGAGTAAAAGATTCCTCTGCTTCTAGAGATCTTGCTTCCGATTTAAAAGGAATCAATAAGAAAGAGCAAGACATTCTATCCGATATATTCTATTTATTAAAAGAAAAACTAATTGACGATAAAACAGACGAAACCTATAATGCTTGCAAGTACTTATATCATTATTTGCAATCACTTGATACAAATAAAGAGTTAAAATTTATTTTTGCATACATATCAAAATCACTTGGATTTACTGATCCGTTAGAATTTGTTTTTGATGAAGATAAACAATATTTATTCGAAGGTATTTTCTTCTCTGCATTTACGTTATATGGTAATGGTGGAGCATCAAAGAGTAAGATTGCTGAGTCTCATAAACGTTTTGTAAGAGATATCGAACATAAAAAAGAAGACAAATTAAGTAGAACCCAAGAATTAAATACAGCGAAAGTACAAGCTTTAAAGGAACTTGGCTATACTGAGATTAATGAGCAAAATGCAAAAGAAGTATTAGAAAAAATTGCTGAAATTCAATCTAGAAAAGTATAAGGAACAAAATGTTCCTTTTTTTGTGTCAAAAAATGTAAAAAAGCTTGATTTGTTTTCTAGAAAAGATATATGCTTAATATGTAAATAAAATAAAGGAGGTTTGTTTTTAGTATGGAAGAAAAAGAAAACAAAAAAAGTATAATTATCTTTATTGTTATTCTAGCTTTATTACTAGCGTTATTTATTGGAATAAGAGCTTTTAGTGATAAAAAAGAAGAAAATAAGGATAAAGATCAATCTACACCTGATGCCAAAACAGAAGAAGTGATTAAGGAAAAAGAAGAAAAAGAGGAAGAAGACGTTGTTTCAAACACAAAAGAAACAAAAACAGTTGTTAAGAAAACTACAAATAAGGTAGAAGAAGAAAAAGATGTGCTTTCTTTAGTATTAACGGGTGAAGAAGTTGTCTATGTAGACTACGCTGATACTTATATTGATAAAGGGGCCTATGCTTTAGATACAAAGGAAGGAGATTTAAGTCTTTCTATTGTAAAAACAATTTATCTAAATGATCAAGTAGTCGATACGATCGATACAACAAAAGCTGGGGCTACTTATACAATTAAATATACCGTTACAAATAGTAGGGGAGAAGAGAAGGTAGTTACAAGAACCGTTATTATTAAACAAGCTCTTGTTACTCTAACTTTAAATGGAGCAAGTGAAAGTACATTAGAATATAAAAGTGGAACTTACGAAGAAGCTTTCGCAACAGCAAAAACAGATACAAATGAAGATTTAACTAGTACGATTACTAAAACAGTTACTTATAATGGAAATCCTTATACAGGAGAAATTACAAGTGATCAATTAGGAGAATACATTATTACTTATAGTGTAGAATATCAAGGAAAAACATACCAAGTTAAAAGATATGTATATGTAAAAGACACAATCGCACCTGTAATTACTTCTTTAAAAGAAGAATACAAATATTTAGTAGAAAATGTAGAAGGTGCAAATATTAATATTAGTAAGGAAGAATTATTAAGTTTGTTCTCTGTGACAGATTTAGATCAAAACTTAACGATTACTCTAACAGATACAGAAAGTAATGAAGTACTTTTTATTGATAAAACAGTAGAAGGGGAGTATACCCTAGTATTAACAGCTAAAGATTCATCTAATAACGAAAACAGTAAAGCTATTGTGGTTAAGGTTATGAATGATACTCTAGCCCCTACTTATACTTCTAATATGGAAGAAGTTACAAATGAAGAAGATGGTAGTGTTAAATATGTATTTACAGTTCGCAATTTAGAAGACAATTATTCTGAAACTTCTTCTATTAAAACTTATTATTCATTTGATCAAACTACATGGAATGAATTTACAGATAGTTTTGAATTAAATAAATCCATTGATTCAGCTTGCACTGAAAAACAAGTTTATATTAAAGCTGTAGATGAAAATGGAAATGAAAATATACTTTCTACACCATACATTGTATATGTAGATTAATAAAGGACATCTTTGGATGTCTTTTTCTTTATATAAGTCCCCTCTTAAAACAACAATAAATAGGGGATAGAAGCTTATTTTATATAAGAACATCTATTTATATATATTTTGCTTTAACTTCTCTTAAAATGGATTTATATGTGTTATACAAGATAAAGAATAAAACAAAATAAATTTTAATTTAGAAACGAGAGTAAATATATTTATATTAAGTTAAATAAAAATAATTTGAATTATAAAAAGAAAAAAATTTTCAAATAATAAAAATAGATAAGAATAAATATAATCATTAAGATGGATAATTAATCGTCTTTTCTTATAAATATAGAACTTCCTATAATTGATATTATGTTAACTTCTATATAAAAGAAAAACAAGAAAGAAAAAAGTTCTTATCTCTACTTAGTATCTATTTATTATTAATTTATACTATATTTTTAAAAATATTATTTTATCTATAACTATTTAATTAGATTTGCATCATTCCTTCTCTTATATAAGTATAACCATTTTTATTTATTTTTATATTAAACTAGCATTTTAATAAAATATATCATTTTATATTCTTGTATCTTATCTATTGACCTTTTTATAGCGTTCTCCCCTTTTTAGCTAGTAGGGGAAAAGAATACATAAAAAGAGTATTTTAAGTCATACTAATAAGGAAAAGGAGGATAAGGATTTATGGCAAAAAAGAATAAATGTATTAAGTGTTCAGTAGAATCCTGCAAACACAATGAAGATTGTCATTGCAAATTAGATGAAATACAAGTAGATTGTACTTGTGATGGATGTAAGTGCAGCGATAAAGATAGTACAATCTGTAATAATTTCAAAGAAAAAAAGGATTGATTTGTTCATTCTTTTTCTTTTATTTTAATTTATTTAGAAAGCTCTCCCCTATTTCTGGATTTTCTAATTCGAAATTTTCTGCAATACTTGCGGCAATATCTCCTAAAGTTTCAAGTGGCTCTAATCTTTTTGGTTCCTTAAAATTTCTACAATACATAAGTACAGGCACATTTTCTCTAGTATGAGAGAATCCTTCAAATGTAGGATCGTTTCCATGATCGGCTGTTATAATTAATAAATCATCCATATTTAGTTTATTTAAAATCATAGGTATTTCTACATCTAAATCTTCAAGCAACTTTGCTTCTTCTTCTATATTTCTTAAATGTCCTTGGTAGTCAAATTCATTTAAATTTGCAAAACACAAACCAGTGAAGTTCTTATCCATAATATCCGTTAATTTATTTACAACCTCCAAGTTTGTGGTAGCTTTGATTTTCTTACTAATCCCCTCTCCATCGAAGATTTCATCTATTTTACCAATAGAAATAACCTGATATCCCTTTTCTTTTAAAGAATCCAAAACGGACTTTTTAGGTGGTTTTAAAGCAAAATCTTTTCTATCATTGGTTCTTCTAAAACGACCTGGTTTTCCTGTAAAGGGTCTAGCAATGACTCTACTAACCATCCATTCATCTTTCATGGCTGTAACCTTTCGAACGGCTTCACAAACCTTATATAAGATATTGACAGGAATAACATCTTCGTGGGCAGCAATTTGTAAATTTGAATCAAAAGAAGTATAGACAATGAAAGAGCCTTCCTTCATTTCTTCCTCTCCAAGTTCATTAATAATTTCGTTACTATTTACGGCTTTATTACCAATTACTTTTCTTTTTGTCATCTGTTCAATGCCTTTGATAAGTTCCATTGGTATTCCTTCTTCTGAAAAAGACTTAAACTCTTTTTCATTTTTGATTCCTACCATTTCATAATGACCATTTAATGTATCTTTTCCTATATTATTTGGTTTGGCAATGGTATAGTAAGCTTCCACATCTTGTTGTTCTTCCATAGTAATCGTACTTAGTAATCCTAGTTTCTTTAAG
>CAZWZO010000028.1:0-8246 GCA_964638525.1 uncultured Muribaculaceae bacterium
CGATTGTAATTAAAGCGGATGATGGGTATTACGCCACAATTGCTGTAAAGGGGTTGGAATATGATTCTTATGATGATGAAAATCCAAGAAAAAATATAAGAGAAAAGAACGATCTTGTTTTCTATTTTCTATTTAGAAAAGCAAATAACGAGTATAAAATATATTGGCAACAAGTTCATTATGCTAAAGATATAGATAAATACTTTACTGATTCTTTTGACCAGGATACAAGCGCTTCTTATCATATTGAAAACAATTACGAAGATGTATCTTCTATGTTTGATTTTTCTAAGTTAAAAAAAGTAAGTGAACAACAGAAGAAAAACTTGTATGAAAACAATAAAGAAAATTCGGTTATTTTAAATGCTTATTATAATAACACGTTAAAACATACAGGAAATGGTTTTTATTTAAATAAAGGAATTGTTGTTAGTACTTGGTCTTTTGTAAAAGAATCTTTACAAGACACGCAATACATTTCTATACTCGATTCCAATAAAAAAGTCCATGTCTTAGACGGTATTGTTTATGTAAATGAGGATTTAGACTTAGTGATTTTAAAACAGAAAGAGGAATCGAAAACAAGTGTTAAACTTGGAGAGGCAAAAAATATGAAACAAGAGGATCCTATTTTTACTATCAGTTCTAGTGCAGGAGTAAATTTAAAACTTACAAGTGGTATTTATGTATCTCAATCCTCTGATATTTTAAAAAATGTACTTTCCCTTACAGAAGAACAAAAAGGAAGTCCTTTATATAATCTACAAGGAGAAGTAATAGGAATGAATACCAATAAACTTGTAAACAATAGTTTTTCCAATGCAATTAGTGGTGATCTATTAAAAGAGATACAAACAAAACTAAAAAATACAAAATTTTCTTCTATAAAAACTCTTTCTTTCCAAGACTTAAAAGAAAAATATTTTTATAATGAAACTTCTAAAGAAGAGGTAGTGAAAAATATAAAGAAAAGCATCTGGAACAAGATGAAAAAGATAGGAAAGATAGAAGAAAAGATTCCTATGGAACTTGTAAAAGCCAATTATAAAAATAAAACGATGTCTTTAAGATACAAAAATGCTATCTCAAGTTTTACTAGCAATATGAGTTTATCTAAAAATTACCGTGATGAACTTGTGTTAGAAGGATACAAAGAAACGTATAAGAGTGAAAATAAATATATATATGAAAATAAAAAATATCAAGTAATTCTTACTTCGGAGTTTGATTATTTGATTGTGGTAATAGTGGAGAAATAGTATGAAGAAGTTTTTAAATAAGTTTAAAGTTATTATTATTGGGACAATGGTATTTCTCATTCTTCTATTTTTACTTATTGGAATTCTATTATTCTTTAATAATCATAAAAGTAAAAAATATGAAAATGAAACTTATTCGATTGTCTATGATAGTAGTTGGAAATTAAAAGAAAAAAAGAAAAATTATTTATTACTTAAACACAAGAAAAGTAAGATAGAAGTCAGTATTAAAACTTTAGAAGAATCGGTTCGTTATAATTCTATTCGTTATTTTAAAGAAGAAGTAAAAGAAATGATACAAGATCAAAATCCTACGTATAAGTTTTTAAATCAAAGTGAAGAAGAAGTTACAAAAAGAAATTTAGAAGGGTATAAGTTCTTATATGAATCAAAAGATAAGCAAGGATACGTTGTTTTATCCAAATACAACGATAAGCTCTTTGTAATTACTTATGAGGCAAATAGTAAAGAGTTTGATTTACTTCTTGATAGTGTAACTACCTTTGTTTCTAACTTCGAAATTAAAGACGATGCTATATCACTTAATAAGAAAATGAGTGAAATAAAAACAACAGGAATTACTTATTCTACAACACAAGAGAATTTTAATGATAAAAAGAAAAAGCATACAATAGGATCCTATGAGTTAGAAGTCACTTACGAGGCTAGTGAAAAACTTGTAGATAAACTTTTGGATACAACTTCAAATTATTATAATTATAAGAAGGAAGAAAAAGGTAAGAATAAAGAAGCTACCATTACAACGAGTATTACTCCTAAAAATCTTTATGAAAAAATAGAGGAGATGAACTCTACCATTGCCTCTTATAAAAAATCTGAATACTACAAAGGATTAAAGGAAGAAAATGATAAAATAACCAGCAATAAAATAGACGGATATATTTATAAAATTAGATATTATTATGACTATAAAAATTTTGATACAGGAAAAACGGAAAAGATTTATAAGGAAAAATTTTATGTGCTATATGGTATTGACCCAACTCGTACTTTTGTGCTTGAAATAGAAGCGGATGATGCTCTAATAAGCAAAAAAGATATTGAGTCATTTAAAATTGTGAAGAATGAAAAAGTTGGTGCTCATATAACTCGAGTAATAAAAGATAATAAAATTGTGAATACGATGAAGACTTTTTATGATGGTACAACATTTAGTGATCATCCTAAATATATTGAAATCACTTTACATACACCAACGGAATATGTAGAAAATCCATATGGTGGAATCAGTCAAAATTTATATGATACTCGTAGATTTGGTTCTTTATATAATGAGGAAAAAGAAGAATATAAGTATAATGCTACTTACACGATTACTTCGAAAATAGATAAAGCAATCCAGTACAAAAAGGACAATTTAAAAAACTATCAAAACGTTGTATTTAAATATGTAAAAGATATAAAGGTAAACAACCAAACCTATAAATACTACCAAGCCTCTTATAATCTTAAAAATTCTAAAGTAAAAAATAATGAAGCATATTTGTTTACATCTTTAGAAGATGGACAGACATTGTGTCTTGCTATTTCTACAAAAGATGATATAATTAGTATGGATAGGATAGAGGGCTTGTTGGATATAAACTTTGAAACAAAGAGTATAAAAATTAGGAGGTAAATTATGAATTGTAAAAAATGTGGAGCGCCACTAAACCCAGCAGATAGGTTTTGTCAAGCTTGTGGACAACCTGTTGATGCTACTACGGAAACGTTAAATCAAAATCAAGCACAAGCAGAGGTAGTTGGAAATCCAAATGAAACATTAGGAGCTATGTCAAATAATTCCGCTACAGCTTTAAACAATGAAACAGTACTTGGAGCAAATACTGGTATGGCTGAGCAAAACCAACCAATGCCTAATAACAATGCTTTTAATGCCACTCCAACAGCAAATCCTTTTGAACAACCAACTCAAATGAATCAAAATCCGTTTGATACACCAAATCAAATGAATAACATGAATTACAACATTCCAAATGCAACAGGTAATAAAAACACAAATAATATAATCATGATTGTTATGGGAGTTGTTATTGTCGCACTTATTGGTGTTATTTTATATCTTACATTGGGTACAAAGAGCACAAAAGCTACGGATAAGGATACAGCTAAGAAAGAAAATACGACACCAACACAAACAGAAGTTAAGAATACAACAACAACGACACTTGGAAAGTATACAGTACAAATTCCAAATGAATATGAAATTGATTCTAATGGAGAAGAAATGCAAATTGTATCCGATACTAAGTTCATGTATTTAACAATCATAGAAAATGCATCTTTACAGCAGATAAATGTTAATTATGTGAAGGCAAATCTTGAAAGTGAAAATTTAACGGTTTTAGAAACAAACACAAAAAGTTATGGTGGAGTAAATATGGTTGTCTTTGGCATAGATAATTCTGGTAATAAAGAATTTATCGTCTATGCAGAAATTGCAAATAAAGGAATTCTTGGTGCAGAGATCGTTAACTTGGAAGGAACACTTGACTATAATTTATTAGAAAATGATTTTGCTTCTATAGCAAAATCAGCTAAATATAAATCTTCTACAAATAGTATTACTACTAGCAAATTTGCTAAGAAGATAACAAAAATAAAAAAATAAAAGCAAAAACAAAAGATATTGTGTCAAACAATGTCTTTTTTATTGAAAAAATAATAGGAATATGCTACAATTTTTACGTTAAGAATAGTAAAGTTTTTACAAAAAATGTGTAAATCGGAATTTAAAACTTTTTATTATGAAAAAATATGTTATACTTAAAATAATAGGAGGTAGCGTTATGGATAAGAATTTAAATACAAACGATGACTATTATATTGATGACGAATATAATGAAAATGTGGAATTTGACGTAGAAAAAGAAAAGAAAACCTTTAATCCAAAAGTGTTTTTAATTCCAGTAGGAGCTTTGGTTGCCATTATTCTTTTAGTAGTTATGATTCGTGCTATTTCCAATAATGTGCCTTTATTACTTTCTGATTTGTATATAGAGGGAGAAAATTTGGATCCTAAGTTCAGTGCTAAGACATACAATTATACAGTAGAAACGGATTCTGATTCTGTATATCTTGGTTGCAAAGCAAAAAGTAAGAAAGCAAAAGTAGAAGGATGCAACAAGGATATAGAAATAGATAGTGGAGAAACGAAACATCAAATAACAGTAAGTTTTAAAAAGAAAAAACAAGTGTATAACATTAACTTTGTTAAAGAAACAAATATTACGGTAGATGTTATGGGCAATGTGGATGGATGGACAAATCAAGATGTTACTTTATCAATTAATGCAGTTTCTGATATTCCTCTTCACAGTGAACCTTATTCATTCGATGGAGGAGAAACATGGCAAAAGGAAAACACAAAAACATTTAGTGAAAATACCGAAGTAGAAATCGTTGTTCGTGATGAAAATGGAAATATGTCTGAAAAACAAGAAGTTGTAATCGATAAGATTGATAAAACAGCACCAAGTATAGAAATTTCTAAGGATGGAACAATGTTAACTGCTACGATTACTCCAGTAAGTACTGATTCCGATTACACATGTCAATGGTATAAAAATAATAATATTTTAGAAGGGGAGACTTCACTTGTATACAAGACAACTGGTGATGGAACATATAAAATCGTAGTAAAAACAGGAGCTGGAGCAACAGCAGAAAAGACTTATGTGATTAAAACAGAAACACCTAAGCCAAAACCTAATACAGGAAATTCTTCAAATAAGAATAACAATTCGAATAAGAATAACAATACAAACAAAAATAACAATTCGAATAAAAATAATAATACAAATAAGAATAACAATACAACAAAAACAGATCCATCTAAAGTTACAGGTGTAAGATTAAGTGAGACAAATATAACCATGCGTCTTGGAAGCATGACATTATTAGAAGCTACAGTTGCTCCTTATACAGCAACAAATCAATCTGTAGAGTGGATTTCATCTAATCCATCGATTGCTAGTGTTTCACAAACGGGTCAAGTTCGTGCTCATAGTAGAGGAACGGTAACAATAACAGTAAAAACCAAAGATGGTGGAAAAACGGCCACTTGTAAAGTGACGGTGTCTTAAGGGATATATTTATATATCCTTTTTTTATATAAAGGATACTAAATTTTATTCTTTTGTTCTATTAGAATTGATTTTATGAAAATAATTTGTTATGATAATAATAGGTTATAATAAAAAGAGGGTAATAAAATGAGAAAGAGTGATTTAGATAAAGAGCTTCTTAAATTAAAACATGAGATTGAAATGCTTTCTTATGATAATGAAGAAGAACTTGAAAAATTAGAAAAAAAACTGAATAAGAAAAAGGAAGAAATTCGTTTAGCTAAATTACAAAAGTCAAGTGCTTATGAAATATTATCCTTAGAAAAAACAAAGCAAATGACTCCAAAAGAAATAGAAGTCTTGCGTTTAGAAAAAACAAAACAAATTGAACTTTTGCGATTAGAACAATCTAAGAAATTCTCAAAAGAGGAAATGCAGCTTTTGGAACATGAGATGAATCAAAAAATTGAACATCAAAAATTAGAAAGTGAATTAAAGGTCGATCGTAATAAATTAGATAAAAAAATAAATAAAGTAATAGAAAAGAAACCAATAAGCGAAAATGCTAAGCTTATGTATATAAATCCAAAAAGTGGTAAAACTATTACTGATGTAGAAAAGAATGTCAAAGATAAAAGAAAAAGGATCATAATAAAAACTTTGTATCTTGTTATTATGCTTGCATGTATTGTCGTACTTTTCTTTGTTTCTAAAGCTTTACTGGATCGTAGAAAAAATGATACGGAAATCAAGGAACAAATTGTGGATGTGATTGATAATACGGATGTAGAGGTTGTAGATACGGGTAAAAAAGAAGAAAAAAAGAAAGACAGCGGCAAGAATTATTATTGGGATTTTATTAATACTTCTATGATTAATGTTGATTTTACAGAACTAAAGAAGGTTAATAAGGATACGAAAGGATGGGTTCAAGTTTCAGGAACGAATATCAACTATCCATTTGTACAAGCTAAGGATAATAGTTACTATTTGTCTAGGTCTTTTGACAAAAGTTATAATCAAATGGGTTGGGTATTTTTAGATTATAGAAACAATATGGAAAATTTATCTAAAAATACAGTTATATATGGTCATGGATTGTTAAACAACACTATGTTTGGTTCCTTGAAAAAAGTAGTAAAAAAGAATTGGTATTCTAATCCAAAGAATTATACAATTAAGATTTCTACAGAAAAGGAAAATAGTGTATGGCAAGTGTTTAGTACATATACTATTAAGCCGGAAAGTTATTACATTACTACAAACTTCTCTACGGATGAGAGCTATGAGAAATTCATTAAAACGATAACAAAGAGAAGCGTACATGATTATAAATTGGATGTAACGAAAGAAGATAATATTTTAACTTTGTCTTCTTGTTATGACGATACAAAACGTGTTGTATTGCATGCAAAACTAATTAAACAATCGCTTAGATGACAAAACGTGTAAATCATAAAAAAAGTGAATTAAATTTATTGTAAATGAAAGTAAAATATGTTATAAGTATATTAGATAATAAGGAGGTAAATATAATGAAAAAAGTTTTAAATTATATTAGTGTATTTATGTGCGCATTTTTGCTATTAGGTAGTGCTTTACCAGTAAGTGCAGCAGAGGTAACGTATAGTGTATATACGGCTGGTGAAAAAATTACAAAAGATATGGGAAATGGTAAAAAAGTTAATTTTACGGTTATAAAAGATGAAGGTGTAAACAGCAAGTATGCAAAAGTTATTGCTAATCCTTCTGATTTAGCACAATTTGGTGTTTCTACTAGTTTCTCTTATACAGAACTTAGTACAGCTATAACAGAAGATACATGGAGCAGTCAAGCTGCAGCTATTATTAGCACTTTAAAAACAGCTTGGAATAGTAATGTTTATTATAATGATTCAAATTCTTCAGATACTGAACACCAGATGAAAATATTAAGTAAGGATGGATTTACAGAATTATTAGATGAATATTCTACAGAAAAATATAACAAAAAATATTCAGCATTAGAAACAGCTGAAAAAACAGCAGTGGATAATGCACTTGCTTCTGTTTTAAAAGGTCAAACTTTCTGGGTAATTAATAGTGATAGTACTTCTGGATTACAAAGCGATCGTGTTGTTGATGGAAAATACACAACAGATGCTTTGGATGAAAGTGGAAAGTCTGAAAAGAAAAATGTTACTGTTACAGCTTATATTTGTAAAGAAGCAAAGACAGTGAAAAAATGTAAATACGATAAAGATACTAAAAAATTTTATGGAGCAAATGGAGAAGAAGTAACAGAAGCAGAATATAAGAAACAATGCGAACCTGCTGGGAATCCAAATACATCTGATAAAAACAATATATTAGTATTATCTGTTATTGCAGCTGGGTGTGTAATTTGCATTGTAACATTAAGTAAAAAAATGTTAGCTAAGTAAGAAATAAAAGCAACGGAAGTTGCTTTTTTCTTTATAAAACAAAAAAATTAATATATAATAGAATAAGAAAAGATGTGAAGACAAAAAGTCTTCTTTTTATACTATCCCAAGTATAAGAATAGGAGGAATACTATGTATAAAATAATGGATGGAAATGAAGCTTGTGCTTATTCAAGTTATAATTTTACAGAAGTAGCGGGAATTTATCCTATTACACCAGCTTCTACTATGGCAGAACTTACAGATAAGTGGTCATCAAATGGTAAACTTAATTATTTTAAAAGTCCAGTAAAAATTGTTGAAATGCAATCTGAAGCAGGGGCAATTGGTATGGTTCATGGCGCTTTACAAGCGGGATGTTTAGCAAGTACGTATACAGCAAGTCAAGGATTACTTCTTATGATTCCAAATATGTATAGAATTGCTGGAGAATTGTTAGCATGTGTTATTAATGTTGCTGCTCGTTCTTTGGCAAC
>CAZWZO010000029.1:0-8071 GCA_964638525.1 uncultured Muribaculaceae bacterium
TGATAGATTTCTTTTCTTTCTGTTTGGCGATAAGGCCCATATTCTCCTACAATTTTATCTCCTACTTCGTATTCATCTGGCATGATGTCATATTCTTTTAGAGTATCAAGTACCAATTCTAAAGCGCCTTCCACTTCTCTACTTGTATCCGTATCTTCGTTTCTTAAATAAAATACTCCACCATGATTTTTTACCATTACATGGCAAATTAGTGCTTGAAACATCGTACCTAAATGAATATATCCAGTTGGAGAAGGCGCAATACGTGTTACTCTTTCACCTTCTTTTAAATCTCTTGGTTTATATAGTTCTTCATAATAAGCTATATCGTGTTTTACATCTGGGAAAATTAAATCCGCTAAATCCTTATTTGTCATAATTTCACTCCTTTACAAAATAAAAAGACCCATCCTATAAGGACGAATCTTTATTTAATTGATTGATTGCGTGGTACCACCTTAATTTGTTACATAGTAACCTCTTTTTCTTAACGCGAACACACGAAACATTTTTAAACAAATATTCAACTCCAAAGTTTCTTCAAATTGCTTATTTATCTATTTACACCATCCATAGACTCTCTACAAAATAAATACAATTCTACTACTCTTCTTCTTCGTTTTTCTTTACAATTATAACATGCTTCTTTTTATTTTACAAATATTTTATAACTTGCAGCCTTTTTCTAATTGTTTTACATAATTCTTAAACTCGTCTCCTCGGTCCTCACATTGTTTGTATTGGTCCCAAGAAGCGGAAGCTGGTGATAAAAGTACAATATCTTCTTTACTTGCTAGTTCATAGCATTTTTTAAAACCATCTTTTAAATATTCATACGTGTAAGTCTGTATGTTCATACTATCCCCAAATTCTTTTACTCTATCTCTACATTGTGCAATTCCTATAATTGCTTTTACATTTTTCATGTAATTTTTTAACTCATAGAAATCTTGTCCTCTTTCCAATCCACCTAATATTAATACAATTGGTTCATGAAAAGAAGAAAGTGCAATTTGAGTACATTTGATATTGGTTGCTTCCGTATCATTATAATATTTTACTTGATTTACTTCTCCTACGTACTCTAAACGATGTGTAACTCCAGTAAAACGACTCACTTCTTCTTGAATGATTTTATTATCAATATCTAATGCTTTTGCTACTGCTAAAGCACACATAACGTTTTCTACATTGTGCATTCCTTTTATTTTCATACAATCTATATCAAGTATTTCTTCTTCTTTTACATAGATCTTATTTTCTTTTAAATAAACATCTGCTTTTTTCTTGCTAGAAAAATACTCTTTTTTTGATAGGATATCTTTTGTTTCTTCTAATACATCTTCGTTTTCCAAATTTAGGATAGCTAAATCTTCTTTTGTTTGATTTTGAAATAGTTTTGCCTTTACACGTTTATAAGTTTTAAAATCACCAAAGAAATCTATATGAGCTTCAAATAAATTTGTCATAACAGCAATATGTGGATGAAATGTAGATAAATTTTCAAGTTGTTGACAAGATACTTCCATTACAATTTTGTCTTTACTTTTGACTTTTTCTAAAATACTACATAAAGGATACCCTATATTTCCCGCTAAAAAAGTATTAGGATATGCTTTTTTTACAATGTTATAAGTAAGAGACGTTGTCGTTGTTTTTCCATTTGTACCCGTTATTGCAATAATATCTACATCGCTAGGAAGCAATCTATACGCTACTTCTACTTCATTTACAACTTCAATATTTAATTCTTTGGCTTTTAATACTAAAGGATGTTTAACAGGAACTCCTGGACTTTTGATTAAAAAATCAAAGCTTTCATCAAAGATAGAATCACTATTTTTTCCTAATGAAAAATGCACACCTAACTTTTCTAATTCTTCTATTTTTTTACTGTCCAAATCTTTTTTCTCTTTGGCATCTACAATATATACTTCATTGTTTCTTTTTATTAGTACCTTGGCAGCATCGTATCCACTACGTGCGAATCCCAATATTAATAGTTTATTATTTTCAAACATAATAACACCTCTATTTCATTATACTCTATTTTTATACATTTTTACATAAAAAAAGACTTGCGTCTATTTTCTACTATAACTAATTGGTTGAATTTCTTCTGCATTTTCTTTTGCAAAGGTAATTCTTATCTTTTCGCTTGGTGTTTTATACTCATCCAATAATAAACCATTTATCGTATCGTTATATCTATCCATATTCTTATGACAAGTTCTCACTGTATTGGCAAGAGAAGTTATATCTTGTCTATCTAGTTCCAAATATGATTTTGCAATGTTTAAAAATTGTTCCTGGCTTACACCAATTTTTGAATTAAAGTAAGCTGTTTTGGTGTATCCATAACTTGAAAATGGTTCCATAACCAAGGCATAACTGTCCATGTTTTCTTGTTTTTTTGTATTATATAAACAAACTAAATATTCTAAATCCCCATTCATGCCTTTAGCACGTAGTACCTTTTCTGGATTTAAATCCAATAAGAAATTGTATCTATCTGTAACAGAAATATTATCATGATTTTTGCCTAATAATTTTTGATTTTCTTCATTAGAAAAAACTCTACTTTCACCAACACATCCGTCTGGATTGATAAAAGAAATCGATTCTATATTTTCTAATAATTGGTTGTACTCTTTCTCATTTTGTTTTTTCTTTCTTTCTCTATCAAATTCTTTTGCTTCTTCTAAAACAATCTTAAAATCTTCCTTTACTAATTTAATAGGATCTTCTAAATTTTTAAACTCGACTAGAAATTCAGGAAAATGTTGTTTAATTTGTTTATAATAAATTAAGTTCATGCCTCTTATTGCCTTGTTGAACTCTTCTTCTCTTACATGAATTCCCTTATATTTCGTTTTTACATATTGATCAGAAAGAAAGAAGCAAGTATTCGCATAAGAGGTCATTTCTATATAAACATGATTATCCTTATCTACTTTTATAAAACCATCTTGTCTTAAGGAAGAGGGAATCGTTTCTTTTGACAATGTCTCCTCTACAGATAACTTAAAAATATCATGTATTCTATTTAAATTAAAACGATAATATTTTAAGTCAATATTATTTTCTTTAAAATATCTTTCTATATAAGCAATTAATCCTTCTGTCATAAAAACCCCCACATATAATTTATTCTTTTGTTCTTTTTCATCCCCTGATTTATATGTGCACATTATACCACTAAACTTCTTATTTGTCAAAATTTTACACTGAATATAAAACTCTTTCTTTATTTTTGATTATTTTGGGTATGTTATTAATGGTGATTTACTTTATGAAAATACGATTGGGTTATGTAGCGTTATCAAAAACATTGGATGATTTGACAACATCCAGAACCATTACTTATACACAATTTGAAAAAGAAGGTTTTCCCTATGAAAAATTATATGATTTGGTTTCTTCTAATCTAGAAGCTTTGAAGCAAATATTAATTTACAATGTAAAAAACAATATACATTTTTATAGACTTACTTCTAAGCTCGTTCCTCTTTCAACCCATAACAAAGTTCATTATGATTATATTACTCCTTTTAAAGATATTTATAAGGAAATAGGAACTTTTATAAAAGAAAATTCTATGCGTATAGATACCCATCCAGATCAATTTGCGGTTTTAAATAGTACGGATCCTAGAGTGATTAGAAATACGGGAGAAATTCTTACGTACCATTATACTATATTAGAGGCCCTTGATATTAAAGATAAAATAATTATTCTTCATGTTGGTGGCGCTAATTTTAGCAAAAAGAAAAGTATGACAAGATTTATAAATAATTTTAAAAAGTTACCAAAACATATTCAAGAGTGCATTGCTATTGAAAACGATGATAAAACTTTTACTGTAGAAGATGTACTGTTTCTTTCTTCTAAATTAAATATCCCAGTTGTGTTTGATTATCATCATTTTCTATGCAATCCTAGTCCGGGAAATCTTCAGGATATTTTAAAGAAAGTATTTAAAACTTGGCATGAAAAAACACCCAAGATTCATTTTTCCTCACCTAAGAGCAAGTTAAAAAAAGAATTTAGGGCGCATCATGATTACATCAATAGTGATACTTTTCTTTCCTTTTTAGAAATAGCAAAAACACTTAATCAAGATTTGGATATCATGTTAGAAGCTAAGGCAAAGGATGAAGCACTTTTTCGTTTAATTCGTGAAATAAAATATAAAAGCAATTATACCTTTTTAGATGAAACAACCTTTATTATTTAAGTTTTTGCTTTACTTTTGGTTTTTCTATTTCTCTATTTTTTCTAGTACGATATAAAGCATTTGTTATTTCAAAATATTTTTCCGTTTGTTCTTCATTCCCTAATTTTGCATAACAACAAGTTACTTTATTAAATGCATAAGGTCTAATTTCTCGTGATGAAGTAATATAGGAAGCGTATTCTTCTAAAGCCTGTGTATATTCAGCTGTTCCATATAGCTCATCCGCTTTTTCTAGTTTAGCTTTTAGTTTATCTGGATCCTTTTCTATATTTTTTAAATAAATGGCTAATTTTTTTGGCTCCTTTTCTCCAACTGTTATAAAAGATGCATTTTCTTTTAAAGTGATATTTTCTCTTACCAGGTTACGTTTTACTACTGTTAAAGGTTTTGTCAAGAAAATGTCATTGGCATTCTCGGAAAGAAAGACATGAACTTCTTTGGCATAAGGCTTCATTTTTTCCTTATCCTCTTCTGTCACAATAGGAATATTTTGAAGATTTTCTATCTCATCTATATTTTCTTTTTCTTTTTGGAAATAGTAAAATAATTTTGTTTCCTCTTTTGAATCTTGTTCTTTACAATAGTTTTGAAGTTCTATGATGTTATTCATAATCTGTTCTTCATTTCGTCCAGTTATTTTTATACATCTAAAAATAATTCTACAATAAATTTTTGCTTCTAAATATTTCTTATCTGCTAAAGCAATAGGAAGTTTAGACAAATATTGATCAATAGAGAAATCAAACTCTATATCCTTTATTTGTTGCAAAGCTTCTTTTGTGTTTATAAAATCATTTTTTTCTAAAATATCTATTTTGCTAATGTCCAAAATAAGTTTTCCAAATTCATAATCCCCTTTTTCCTCAAAATATCGAAACATATTTTCCTTAAATCCCTTTAAATCATGATTGTTTAAACAATCTAAAGTATCCTTATAATTTTGTTCTTCTCTATTTTCATCATAAGGAATATCTAGAAACAACTCTGGATGATATTTTTGTATTTTTTCTAAAAGCAAACAAAGGATACTTTTCATTTTCTTTTCTTGGCTATGTTTTTTACTTAATTTAAGTGCCAAAGCATAATTATCGTTTTCTATAGCATAAAAAACAGATCTTGTATTTGTATTTGCTTTTATCACTGGTTCAAAAGTACCTTCTTGTATTTGAATTAAATTATTTGTTAATTTTAAAATGGCTTTTTCTTGGTGATTCAATTCTGCTACTTTTGTTCTTTGTTTTAGAACATATAAAATACTTTCATAATCTTCATCTATTGCAGAATCCAACAAGCAATTTGTTTCTCTTCTTTGAAACTCAATATTCTTAATTAACAACTTTTTATACATATGTTCAAAAACATCCATTGATTCCTTATAGGCTACTTGACTATTTAAAAGAGAAAGAGCGTGACCAAATCGTCTAGAGGAAACACTTTTTATAAAATCATGGTTTCCTGGAATGTGTCCTAATTTTTTAGCACCAGAGTATTCAAATGAAAGATCTTTCTTTTCTATTATTTTTTTATATTTATCATTCAAATTAGTAAGTGGATTTAAAAGAAACAAAAGCAACAAAGCTTCATAGTTAAAACTTGCAAATTCTTTTTGTAAAAGAAGATCAATAATTGGATAAGCTTTACCATACTCTTCTTCTGCTATACATTTATCCAACTCTACTAAATTATCAAAAAAAGTTGGATTGGTTTTTGCTAAACAATCAAAAATTTTATAACTATCTTGTTCTCTTTTTTGTTCCATAAAATAATAAGCGTATTTTCTTAATTCTTTATAATCAAGAATTGTATATTTACTACCGTTTGTATATATATGGCCTTTCTCATTATAAGACTCTATATCCTCTTCACCAAATTCTTTTTTTATTATCTGTTCTTTAGGAAGTTCTTGTCCTTTATAACTAATTATTTCTTCGATTTGTTCCTCGTTTTCTCTTACTAAGTATAAATCTAACATAAAATCCCCCTCGTAAATTTGTTTTTCTATTATAACACATTTTTTTAGAAATGAAAAAAAAGATACAATTATAGGTATCTAATGTTTTCCTTTTCCTTTATAATTTTATCTAAATATTCATCTATATAAGTTGGCCTATCTTTTTCTATTATTTTGTTTTGTTGATAAACACATTCTTTTACCTTTATATTTAAATTTTTCTCTAACCAAGCAGCAACAATATGTCTGTGGCAAAAATCACCTGAATCTTCATAACAAAGTAAAATAGAGTGATTCAAATCATTGTAAACTTGTTTTGGATCTAATGGTAATAGCACTTCATCATAAAAGTGTCTCATATAAAACAATGTACTTTCTTCAAAAGATACCTCCTCTTTTAAAATACGCCATTGTTTAAAAAAATCTCTTTTTGGTGCTAGAGCTAAATAACACTCTTTATCGTAAGGATTTCCGTTTTCATCTATATAGCTTGCACCTTTATCTTTTGAAATAGAAACCAATCTATACTTATCACTTTTAAAATCTTTATATGAACTTGTATATATCATATTCTTTTCTCCTATTTTCTTTTTCCACTTGTTTTATAAATAGCATTACATAAGTCGTTAGTAAAACTACCTTCCTTATTAATTGTCATTTGCATACTATCGGATATAGCAAAAGGCATACTATTTATTTGTAAAACGTCTCCTTGTTCTTTTAATCTATAGAATGTCCTCATAAACTTTAATACAATGTTCTTTTTATAAGATTCGTTTTGCTTTTCTATTTTCGTTTCATATTCTTTGTATTCTTCCTTGCTCAATGTTTTTTTCTGATATTCTAATCTTCTATTATTAGAACTAAAATGATTATTATATCGTATAGGCATATTCACCTTAACATTTATTGAAGAAATACCAATACTATTCAAGTAATTTAAAAATACTAAAGAAGAAGCCATAAAACTCATTGTTACATCCGTAATATTAAAATTTTCACTATCAAAATTATCTTGAACATTACTATTAAACTTATAAAAGACACGATTTAATTTTTTCCTTAATTTTGTATCAGGTGTTTTTTTATTTTGAATTGCATATATATAGCAAGTGTCATTCTCAATTCCAAACATAATACTGGGTAAATCATACTGCTCTTGCTTATCTTTTATTTTAATATTATAAGAATAAGGGGTTTCTAAAAAAGGTTTTAATTTTTTTATTTCTATTTCACAATCGTATCCTAAAAAAGATGTATTAACTGTATCTTCTTCTACTTTTTCTCTAAGCATATTTGTTCTAGTTATAATAGCCTTTATAGAATCGGATAATTCGATATCTGTCAGATTTGCTATTAAATAAGAAATAACGGATTTAATGTTATCGTGTGAAAAATCATTGTCATAATAAAAACGGATAGCTTCTTTCACATAATCTTGTAAATAGTTATTAAATGTATTCACATCTTTGATCGATAAACAAGGCAAGTATTCCTTTTCCTGTGGATTGGAAATCAAGTTCCCTTCTATATTTGTATTAAAGGCAATAGCGGGATTCACTCCGTCAATATCCAATTTTCCATAAGCGCATTCTGGTATAATTTCATCATAAAAAATAGAGTTTATTTGTTCTAACATAATCTCACCTTTATTTACTGTTTGTTCTATACTTATTTTAACACAAAAATAACTATAGTTCTAACTTCTATTTTTAAATTCTTATTTTTTTATTTTCATATATAAAATTGGATAAGGATTCCCCTGTTCATCCAACTCTTTTCTTTTATAAACTTCAAAGCCTAAATGTTTATAGAAAGCAAGAGCCTCAGGATTTTGTTCATTTACAGTCAATTCATTTATATTATAGTGTTTTATTCCATAA
>CAZWZO010000030.1:0-7951 GCA_964638525.1 uncultured Muribaculaceae bacterium
CCGAGTCTACCTCATTAAATGTATTCATCTTTATAAAAGCCTCCTAAATATATTTTATTTTACTTCATTGCATCTTTTCTTGAGAAATTCAATCTACCTTTCTTATCTGTTCCCATTGCCATGACTAAGATTTCATCTCCAACTTTTACTACATCTTCTGTCTTTTTTACTCTTTCTTTAGCAAGTTTAGAGATGTGTACCAATCCTTCACATCCTGGCCATAATTGTACGAAACATCCAAAGTCTTCTACTTTAACAACTTTTGCATTGTAGATTTTTCCTTCTTCTACTTCTTTTGTAATGTCTTTGATTCTTTCAGCTGTTTTATCAATGATTTCCTTATTTGTATGATAAATAATAACTCTACCATCATCTTCTAAATCTACTTTAACCGCATTGATATCATTTACATCCGTAACATTACTACATTCACAAATGATTTTTGTAATCATTTCTCCACCCTTACCGATAACTTCTTTAATCTTATTTGGATTAATTGTAAATGTCATCATTTTAGGTGCATATTTACTTACTTCTTTTCTTGGTTCTTTAATTTCTTTAGCCATAACTTTTAGAACTTCCATTCTAGCCTTTTTAGCTTGTTCTAAAGCTTCTTCTAAAATTTTATCTGTAATTCCTTCGATTTTAATATCCATTTGAAGTGCACAAATACCATTTTTTGTACCCGCTACTTTAAAATCCATATCTCCTAAGTGATCTTCCATACCTTGGATATCGGTTAAAATTGTATAATCGTCTCCATCTGTAATCAATCCCATAGCAATTCCCGCAACAGGAGCTTTAATAGGTACACCTGCAGCCATTAAAGACATACATCCTGCGCAAATACTTGCTTGAGAAGAAGAACCATTGCTTTCTAAGATCTCAGATACAACACGAATTGTATATGGGAATTCTTCCTCAGATGGAATCACTTGCGCTAAAGCTTTTTCTCCTAAAGCACCATGTCCAACTTCTCTTCTACCAGGTGCTCCATATCTTCCTGTTTCTCCTACAGAAAAAGCTGGGAAATTGTAGTGTAACATGAATCTTTTTGAACTTTCAAGATCAAGTCCATCTAAAATTTGGTGCTCTCCTAAAGCCCCTAATGTTGTAACACTTAAACTTTGTGTTTCTCCTCTAGTAAACATAGCTGAACCATGTGTTCTAGGAAGCAAATCAATAGCTGTAGATAAAGGACGAATCTCTGTCATTTTTCTTCCATCTGCTCTTTTCTTTTCCTTTACTACGATTCTTCTAAATACTTCGTATTCTACATCTTCAAGTACTAATTTTACAGCTGTAAGTAATTTTACTAAGTCTTCTTCTTTAAGTGTTTCTTCATTTTCACTTCTATATTTCTCTACAATTTCTTCCTTAATTGCATCAATTTGAGCATATTTTTCTAACTTATCCTTAATTCTTAAAGCCTTATCTAATTTTTTTCTACTTAAATTATCAACTTCACTTCTTAGTTCATCTGAAATTTCAAGGACTTCATACTCCATGTCTTCTTGTCCAATTTCTTTAATAATCTTTTCTTGGAATTTAATTAATTCTTTAATTGCTTTATGACCAAATTGTAAAGCTTCCAACATATCTTTTTCATTTACTTCTTTTGCAGAAGATTCTACCATATTGATTGCTTTTTTTGTTCCCGCAACAGTAAGATCGATATCCGATACAGCCATTTCCTCTTTCGTAGGATTGATTACAAATTTTCCATCTACTCGACCTACTTTAACAGCCGCAACAGGGCCATGGAATGGAATAGGTGAAATACAAGTTGCCAAACTTGAACCAAATAATGCTGTTAATTCTGGTGAATTATCTGGATCAACCGATAAAACTGTATTTACGATTTGTACCTCATTTCTAAATCTTTCTGGGAAAAGTGGTCTTAAAGGTCTATCGATCATACGTGCAGCCAAAGTAGCATTTTCAGTTGGTCTTCCTTCCCTTTTAATAAAACCTCCTGGAATTTTACCTACTGAATATAATTTTTCTTGATATAAAACCATAAGTGGGAAGAAGTCAGATAAAACCTTTGCCTCCTTAGAAACAACAGCAGTAGTTAGAACAACTGTGTCTCCATAACGAACAAGTACAGAACCACTAGCTTGCTTAGCCATTTCACCATGTTCTACAACGATTTTTCTACCTCTAAAATCAAATTCAAAAACTTTTTTATTGTTCTTTGCTTTTTTCATACATACTCCTTTTTTCAAAAAAAATAGACACTTAAAAAAATGTGTCTACTGTTTTATTTTCTTAATCCTAATTTCTTAACAACTTCTCTATAAGATTGAACATCTTTCTTAGCTAAATATTTAAGTAAGCTACGACGTTGTCCAACTTTTTTCAAAAGTCCTCTTTTTGAATGATAATCATGCTTATGTTCTTTAGCATGTTCTGTTAATTGCTTAATTTCTTCTGTAAGAATAGCAACTTGAACTTCTGTTGAACCAGTGTCTTTATCATTCTTAGCAAATTCTTTAATAATTGCTTGCTTTTTTTCACTTGTTAAAGCCATATTTCTTTCCTCCTTTTCCTAAAATACACCAATACTGAGTATAAATCGAAGGTTTTTTATACCAAGTAAAGGTAAGTACTAATACTATACTAAAAATTCAGTCATTTTGCAAGTGTTTTTCAAAAATATAGTCCTGTACTTTTATAAAAAAATAGTTTAGATTTCTAAACTACTTATTTTATTTCTGTAATTTCAATTTCATAAGTACCATTTGGACTTTCTACTGAAACGATATCTCCTACCTTTTTATTAAGCAATGCCTTAGCAATTGGACTTTCGTTTGAGATCTTTCCTGAGAAAGGATCGGCTTCCATACTTCCTACAATTTTATATTCGTCTTCGTCATCTGGATCATCTACGTATTTAATACTTACGCTGTTTCCAACTGACACCGTATCATTATTTGTCTGTTCAATAATTTCTGCGTTTTCAAGCATTACTTCTAATTGTTTAATTCTATTTTCAATTTCAGCTTGTTCATTTCTTGCTGCATCATAATCTGCATTTTCCGATAAATCTCCTAAAGAACGAGCTTCCTTTATTGATTTTACGTTGGCTGGTCTTTTTACATTAATTAAGTCATCTAACTCAGCATTTAATTCATCAAAACCCTCTTGTGTTAAGTACACTTTTTTATTTTTCATTTCTTTTCACCTCTAACTCACAAGTTAAACAAAATGATAACACAAAGCCCTGAAAAAGTCAATTAAATTTATACACTTTTGAAAAAATAATCATCTGTCATTCCTGCGATAAAATCAATGACAATTCGCCTTGGATCTGTATTTTCTCTATATTCTTTACTCATTGTATTCAAATAGATTTTAAATAGAACGGAATCTTCGTTGTTCGCCTTTAAATCCTCTAAATATTCATAATACAAATGATAAATTTTCTTTCTATATTTCTCGATTTCTTCTTTCGTATTTGCTTTCAAATAAATATTTTTATAATTAAATTCTTTTAAATGAAACAAGGCTTTAAATACTGTATCACTCATTTTTATATAATCTTTTCCTAAACTATTTTCTATTACATCTAAGGTAAGTGTGTTCACAATACTACGATTGTTGCCTCCCAAAACATTTACAATCTCTTCTGGAATGTCTTCTCTTTTAAATACACCTATTTCAATAGCATCTTCAATATCTCTTCCTAAGTAAGCAATGATATCAGAAATACGCACTACGCAACCTTCTAGAGTCATAGGTGTAACTTTTTTTAATACTTCTTTATTGGTATAACAGTTTTCGTATTCTTCCAAAAATTGTTCTTTTGTTTTTTTGACAGGTTTATAAATATTACTTGGCATCTCCCCGTTATGACACATAATACCATCTAACACTTGGATAGAAAGATTGTTTCCCCTTCCACCGTTTTCAATAGACATCAAAGTACGAACACTTTGAATGTTGTGAGAAAAAAACATATTCATCTCTTTTAAAGAAATTTCATTTAAAATACTTTCCCCTAAGTGTCCAAGTGGTGTATGCCCAATATCGTGCCCAAGTGCGATAGCTTCAATTAAGTCTTCATTTAAACCAAGGGCTCTTCCTATTGTTCTTGCTACTTTACTCACTAACTGAACGTGAACCATTCTTTTACTAATATGATCGTTTTCCTTAAAAGAAAATACTTGTGTTTTATCTATATACCTAGTATAGGACAAAGAATAAATAATACGATCAATATCCCTATAAAAAGCTGGGCGAATATCTTGATCTTTTATTTCTTCCAAGCGAATAGCCTCTTCACTTTTTGTAGCCTTTTCGAAAAGGAATCTTTCTTTCGTTAAAAAGTTCTTTTCCACTCTGTCAAATACTTCTTTTTTCATACCAAACTTTCCTCTTCTTCCTTTATTTTTTCTAAAGCTTTTGCAAGTTGATCTGGGCAAGAAGTTCCTCTATTTCTACAATCAATTCCTTTTAATAAGTTAATAACTTCCTCTATACTTTTATTTTCGCAAAGTCTAGATACACCTAAAGTATTTCCTGGGCACCCACCCTCGATTGTTACTTTTAAAATTATATCTTTGTCTGTTTCTATAATCATTTTTCTAGAACACACACCACTTGGTATGAATTCTGTTACTTTTTTCATATTATAACCTCACTCTCTTACTCACTCTCTATTTTATTTTTATACGCATCATAGAATATTCTGGTAACTTTTTCTCAAAATCAATTTTTAGAATCTGTTCTGGATGTCTTGCCACTTCTAAGGGTTGATCAAATTCATCATAAATTTTTTCTATAGTAAAAGAATAACATTTTTGATCTGGAGTAAAGATTTCTACTTCACTACCAATTTCAAAGTAATTTCTCTCTTTCATAACCAATCTTTTTTTCTCTTCATCATACCCAATTATTAACGCCAAATAATCTTGGTTGGAAGCTTCGACTCTTCCTGTATAGTATTGATCTTTCTCATTGGCTTCATGATCAAAGAAATGACTGGTTACCTCACGATTGGCTACTCTATTTACAATTTTCATCTCTTTATTTAAAAATTCTTCCGTTACCGTATTGTCATAACAAGCATCAATCATTTTTCTATAACTTCCTATTATTGTAGCTAAATAATAAATTGTACGCATTCTTCCCTCTACTTTTAACGATTTTACGCCTATATCAATTATTTCTTTTATGTTTTTAAATAAGTTTAAGTCACAAGTTGCAAAAGTAAAAGGTTCCTTTTCTTTTTCCATATCAAACACAAATCTACAAACCTGTGCACAACCACCACGATTGGAATCTCTATTTGTTACATAATTAGATAAACAACAACGTCCACTAAAGAAAGTACACATCGCTCCATGAACAAATATTTCTGTATCCACATGGGTTTTATCTATAATTTCCTTAATCTCTTCTTTATGTAGTTCTCTTGCCAAAACAACGCGATCAATTCCTTTACTCTTAAAATATTCCACCGTTTCATAATTAGTAGTAGAGTTTTGTGTACTTAAATGCACTTCTACATTTTTATACTTTTTCTTAATATAAGAGATAATAAAAGGATCACTAATAATAAAAGCATCAATTCCACAAGATACAACTTCATCAATGTATTCATAAACCCCATCAATATCTTCGTTATGAAAAACCATGTTTAAAGTTAAATATACTTTTTTATTACGGTTGTGTGCAAAAAGACAAGCTTCTTTTATTTCTTCCTTACTGAAATTAACGGCATTGGCACGAAGAGAATATTTATATCCTCCTATATAAACAGCATCGGCTCCATATAATAAAGTTACTTTTAAACGTTCCATGTCTCCTGCAGGAGCTAATAATTCTATCCTATCCATTCTTCTTCACCTTATAAACTGTCTTTTTATAAAAGAAACCTTCATAGCTACTACCTGTTATTTCTTCTACTTTTTTGACATTTTTTTCTTTATCTTTTTCATCTTTATCAAGCAAACATTGTCTGTAGCACGCAATAATTTCTTTGAAAGATTCTCTATCCACAACTTCATCTAAAATAAAATAAGAAATTCCTGCTTTTTTTAAATCATATAAAGCATGTACTCCATTTAATATTTCATCTCTTACTATTGTTGTTCCATTTTTATCCTCATAAACATCATAATCGCTTTGACTCACTCTTTCTTTTATTTTATAAGTAGAATTTTCTTTTTCTTTTTTATAATGTTTAAAATAATTTGTAAGCAACTTTCTTTTAGAATGAGCCACTGTATTTCTACCAAATACATACACTATAGGTTCAATAGAAGATTGTTCTTTTATCTCTTTCATTTCTAAAGCTGTAATTTCTAAAGACAAAGAAGCATACTTTACGCCTTCCTTATAATAATAATTGCATGTATTATAATTTGTAACCATATGTGTTTGATTCCATACTAAAGGTAAAGAAAGTTTTTTTCTTTGACAAATAGAAAGAATAGCCAAATCATAAAAGAAGACACCTTCTACTTTGTTTTCTAACTTTTCCAAAACTTCTTCTATATAAGGAATTTCTTTATTAAATAAATTTTTATTTATAACTACAAATAATTTTTTTGTACCAATTCTTTCCTTTAATTTTAAAATTTCTGTTACGGAAAGTTCTAAATTTATCGCTACGGCATAATCCTTAAGTCCTACTATTACTCCATCGATTTCTTCTATATAATCAAAATCTATACTTTTAGGCATAACAAGTAAATTTCCCATAGTACCACCTACCTACTGATAAGATTATAGTACAAAATTACATTTTAGTAAACAAAGTCTCTATATAAAAAAAGAACGTTTCCGTTCTTATCCTTCTTTTTTGGAACTAACTGCAATTCCATCCCCAATATTATTATAAAACATTGTTTTGTACTCTTCGTTTTCTTCTAAAAATTTTTGATATTCTTTTATCTTTCGAACAAGTCCTCTTAAATTTCTACTCTTTATTTCACTTTCATTTTTCAATACATATCCATGAAATTGCATATTATCCGTTACAATAAAGCCATTTTCTGCTAAATTGGTTTTGTATTTTTCAAAGAATTTAATACTTTGACTCTTCGCAGCATCAATAAAAATTAAATCATATGTCCCCTCTATTTTCACATCCAAAGCATCATTAAAAATTAAAGTAATACGATCCTCTAATTGAAGTTCTTTTACATTTTTTAAAGCTTCCATATATCTTTTTTCGTCACGTTCTATCGTAGTTACTTTTAATTTTGGATTACATAGTGCCATCATAATAGCCGAATATCCAATTGCCGTTCCTATTTCTAAAACTGTTTCGATTTGATTTTTTATAATGAAAGTGGTTAGAAAATCAATACCATCATCTAACATAATAGGAATACGATTTTCTTTGGCATATTCTTTTATTTTACGTATCTTTGTATCCAGTCTCCTTTTCTTTTTATTTCTCCGATTGTTTTTTCGTGCTCACGACTTGTCTTTGAAAAGTAAACTTTTCCATTTTTATCAGCAACAAAATAATAATAATCATGTTCCTTTGGATATAGGACTGCTTCTATACTTTCCTTTGAAACATTACATATCGGTCCAATTGGTATTTTTCCACCCATATTTGGTCCTCTTGTATTATAAGCATTATAAGTATTCAACTCTTGTGTTGTTAAATCACGTTCATTCATTTCAATTTTAAAGGCATAATACGTCGTTACATCGCTACCCAAACTCATCTTTATTTTTAATCGATTGTAAAAAACACCCGCTATTTCTTTTCTATATTCCACCGTAGATCCTTCTAATTCTACCATAGACGCTAAAGAAAGAAGTTCATGTGTAGAATACTTACTTTTTTCAATATCCTTTTTATATGGAGAAAGAACTTGATTCATCTGTTCCAACATTTTATCAAAAATCGTTTCCACAGATACGTTTTTATTATCAAAAGCATATGTATCCGCATATAAGTATCCCTCTAATTTATAATAAATTT
>CAZWZO010000031.1:0-7794 GCA_964638525.1 uncultured Muribaculaceae bacterium
AAACTATCAGTAAAAATCAAATACAGAGTGTAAAGAAGACCAATGCTTAATATGGGAGACAATCTTTTTACAATTCTTTTTTTATTCTTTAACAGGAAAGTAGGAAGAAGCAAACAGATACCAACTGATTGTTTTGTTAATATGGTAAGCGCTAATATTATTCCAACTGCATAATCATTTTCCTTTTCTTCCTCACAAAACAAAAGTGCAAAAAAGAGACAAAGCAACAATATATTATAAGTGGCAGCACAAACTAAAGAAAGAAAAAATAAACAAAGAAAATATTGATAACTTTTGTCTGTCTTTTTATAAAGAAAAAAGGAAAGTACTGTAAGCATCACTGCATGAAAAAGCAAATATAGAATGTATTTATCAGAAAAGATTTTTAATAGAAATGCACAAATGTATGTATGAAATGGAAGCACAACCATATTAAAATCTCTATAAGGAAGCATACCTTGCAATACATTATGTGAAAATCCATATTCCCATATTTGATCCATGTTGTTCGCACCACATACTACACAAAGAAATATAAAAAATAAGCCGGTCATAACCAAAACAAAAATATCTTTATATATAGCTTTATTTTTTTTCATTCGATTCACCTACTGCGATTATAACATTTTTTCTTCATATTCTAAAACCTTTTTCATAAGATTAATTGAAAACATAAGAAAAGGTAAGTGAGTATATGGAAAAAAATGAAATTATTAAAAATATTGCTCTTCGTACAAAGGGTGATATTTATTTAGGGGTAGTAGGTGCGGTTCGTTGTGGAAAAAGTACATTTATAAAGAAAGTAGTTGAAACATTAATTGTTCCAAATATAGAGGATGAATACGAAAGAAAAAGATGTTTAGATGAAATTCCTCAAAGTGCTCAAGGTAAAACAATTATGACAACAGAGCCAAAGTTTGTTCCTAATAATGCTGCCAAAATACACATTGATGACTTTGATTGTAACATCAGACTAATTGATTGCGTTGGGTACGTTATTGAAAATGCGAAAGGTGCGGAAGATGAAAATGGTCCAAGAATGGTGCGTACACCTTGGTATGACGAAGAAATTCCTTTCGTAGAAGCCGCAGAACTTGGTACAGAAAAAGTAATTAAGGAACACTCAACCATTGGAATTGTTATGACTACGGATGGTTCAATTGGTGAATTTGATCGTAGTGATTACATAGAAGCAGAAAATAGAGTGATTCGTGAACTTAAGGAGATAGGAAAACCTTATATAGTTGTACTAAATTCCACTCATCCAACAAGTAAAGAGGCACAACGTATTGCAGAAGAGATAAGGGAAGAACACAATGTTGTTGTTTTGCCTATGAATGTGGATACAATGAGTGAAAAAGATATTTACACAATATTAAGAGAAGCTTTGTATGAATTTCCTGTATTAGAGGTAAGCGTAAATATGCCTGAATGGATTGCAATACTAAATGCTGAAAATCCTATCAAGAAAAGATACATAGAAGCTATAAGAGAAAGTGTATTTTCCATTGATAAATTACGCGATGTAGATACAATTACGGAACACTTTAAAGATGTCGATGTTATAGAAAAAGCTTTCTTATCCGATGTCGATCCTTCTACTGGAACCGTTACAATTTCTTTAACTTCGCCAAACAGCTTATATGATTCTGTTTTAAAAGATATTATTAAAATTGATGTAACCAATAAAGCCCAACTTCTTTCTTTATTCCAGGATTACAACGAAGCAAAACAAGAATACGATCAAATTAAGTATGCTTTAAAGATGGTAAAACAAACGGGATATGGTGTCGCAACTCCTGCTTTAAAAGATATGAAATTGGATACACCTGAAATCATTAAACAAGGTTCAAGGTATGGTATAAAATTAAAAGCCGTAGCTCCATCTATTCATATGATACGTGTAGATGTAAATTCCACTTTTGAACCAATCATAGGAAGCCAGGCACAAAGTAAAGAATTAATTGATTACTTGATGAAAGATTCACAAAGCGATCCTTCTAACATTTGGAAAAGTGAAATTTTTGGACGTAGTTTAGATAACATTGTTCAAGAAGGAATTCAATCTAAAATATCGTTAATGCCAGATAATATTCGTTATAAACTACAACAAACACTTGCTAAAATTGTAAATAAAGGATCTAGTAATATGATAGCTATTGTCTTATAGTTATCTTTTTTATTATTGTAAGAGATCCTTTATATATGGTATAATGTTTATATACTTGGAGGCAATATGAAAGAGGCAAAGTTATATATCGTTTTAAGACCTATTTTAACTTTCTTGTTTAAAGTTATTTATAAGCCTAAAATTATAAATAAAGAAAATATAAAATCAGAACATAGAATTGTTCTAGCGGGGAATCATACCCATAATTTTGATTGTCTAGCACTTATTGCTTCTACAAAAAGGCCAATTCACTTTCTAGCTAAAATAGAATTATTTAAAGGACCTGTTGGTCCTATTTTTAGGTCTTTAGGGTTAATACCTGTTGATCGAAAAAGAAAAAATAAAGAAGCATTAGAAAAGGCTTATCAATACCTAAATGATGATAAGGTTGTTTGTGTTTTCCCTGAGGGAACGTATCACAAAGAAAAAGGACAACTTCTTCCCTTTAAAATGGGAGCAGTAAAAATGGCTAGAAAGACAAACAGTATGTTGATCCCTTTTTCCATCGTAGGCAAGTATAAAAGAGGAAAAATGAAAATTATTTATGGAAAAGGTTATTACGTTGAAAGTGATGATTTAGAAAAAGAAAATGAAAAGTTAAAACAAAAAGTTTTAGATTTAATAAAAAGTTATGAGGTGTAATATATGGGTTTATTTAAAAATAAGGTTAAAGCGCCATGGGAAAAGTTTTATACAAAGAAAGAATTAAATATTAAAGTTCCAGATTGTTCTATTTATGAACTTATTGAACAAAGAGCAGAAGAAGTACCAAACAATCCTGCTTTACATTATTTTGGAAAAAATATCAGCTATCGTACTTTTATGAAACAAATTGATAAATGTGCGAAAAGCTTTAGAAGTCAAGGTGTACGTGAAGGAGATGTTGTTACCATCTGTATGCCAAATACACCAGAAGCAATTATTGCCTTTTATGCTCTTAATAAAATTGGAGCCATCGCAAATATGATTCATCCCTTGTCTGCTGAGCAGGAAATAAAAAATTATTTAAACTCTACAAAAAGTATTATGTTAATTATGATAGATGTTTGTTATGAAAAAGTAAAAAATATTATTGACGAAACAAACGTTTATAAAACAATCGTAGTATCCGCTAAAGACTCTATGCCTATGTTACTTGGTATTGGTTATTCTCTTACTAAAGGATTAAATGTTAAAAAACCAGCACGTAGTGGTGAATATATTCGTTGGAATGATTTTATGCTTCTTGGTTACAATTATAATGGAAAATACCAAACCGTTGGAAAAAAGGATACTCCTGCTGTAATATTGCATAGTGGTGGAACAACAGGAAATCCTAAAGGAATTGTTCTTTCAAATGGAAATTTCAACGCTTTAGCCTTACAAGTTCCTGTTGTGATGAGTAATGTGAAACCTAAAGATGGAATTTTAGCAATCATGCCTATTTTCCATGGATTTGGTTTAGGAGTTTGTGTACATGTTCCTCTTTATTTACAAGCCAAAGTTATTTTAATTCCTACTTTTGATGCAAAGAGATTTGATAAATTAATTACCCATTATCATCCAAATGTATTAGTAGGTGTTCCTACTTTATGGGAAGCAATGCTTACAAACAATCATTTTAAAAACATGGACTTATCTATGTTAAAATATGTAGTATCGGGAGGCGACAGTCTTACTCCTGCTTTAGCATCTAAAATTAATATTTTCTTAAAAGAACATCATGCCAATATTAAAGTATATCAAGGATACGGTATGACAGAAAGCGTTGCGGCTACAGCCCTAGCATGGGGAGATGCAAATGTAACAGGAAGTATTGGTATTCCTTTTCCTGGCGATTATTATAAAATTGTCGTTCCAAATACCCAAGATGAAGTACCTTATGAGGAAGAAGGAGAAATTTGTGTAAGCGGACCAACCGTTATGCTTGGTTATTTAGATAATGAAAAAGAGACCAATGAAGTTTTGCAAAAACATAAAGATGGTCGAATCTGGTTACATACAGGGGATATGGGCTATATGACAAGTGATGGAATCATCTTCTATACACAACGTTTAAAAAGGATGATTATTTCATCTGGTTACAACGTATATCCAAGTAGAATTGAACAAGTTATAGAAGAACACGAAGGTGTATTAAAATGTACAGTTGTTGGTATTCCTCATCCATACAAAGTTCAAGTTCCAAAGGCTTATATTGTGTTAAAGGAAGGATATTCTTCCTCTAAAGTAAAAAAAGAAATAAAAGAGTTGTGTGAAAAAAATCTTGCTAAATTCTCCGTTCCTAAAGATTTTGAATTTAGAAAATCCCTTCCTAAAACCTTAATTGGTAAAGTAAATTATAGAGATTTAGAAAGACAAGGAAGAGAGAATATCCATGAAGAAGAATAAAGCTTGGTTGTATCCCATCGCTAGACCTTTTGTTACATTATGGTTTAGAGTTTGTTACCGACCAAAAGCGTACAACAAGGAAGTGATTCCTAAACAAGGAAGGGTTATATTCTGTGGAAATCATAGACATGCTTTTGATCAATTCCCTGTTTGTATCTCTACGAAAAGAACCATCTATTGGATGGCAAAAAAGGAATACTTTGATAGCAAGTGGGGCTGGTTTTTTAAGGCTGTTGGTTGTATTCCTGTGGATAGAAGTAAACATGATGCAAAAGCAAAAGATAGTGCTTTAGATATATTAAATCATGATCATTGTCTCGGTCTTTTTCCAGAAGGAACAAGAAATAAGGGAAAAAGCGATTTAATGGACTTTAAATTTGGAGCGGTTTCTTTGGCAAAAAAAACAAATAGTATTCTGGTTCCCTTTGCAATCAATGGAGAATATAAACTTTTTTCAAAGGGATTAAAAGTAACATTTGGTACTCCTTTTTATGTAGGAGATCGTTCTTTAGAAGAAGCCAACGAAAAGCTTAGGAATGAAATATTATATTTATATAAGAAAGGAAAATAAATGAGTAAAATTAAAATACCAAAGTATACTTTAAAAGAAGAGTTATTTAATGCCATCAGCCATGGATTAGGAGCTGTTTTTGGTATAGTTGCACTGGTTCTTACGATTCTTGTTTCCGTAAAGCATAAAAGTACACTTTCTATTGTTTGTGCTTCGATTTATGGATCAAGTTTAATTATTCTTTATTTAATTTCTTGCCTTTACCATAGTTTTTCTCCTAATCTTGGTGCGAAAAAAGTATTTCGTGTATTGGATCATTGTAGTATATATTTATTGATACTTGGATCATACACACCGTTTTTATTGATTTGTTTAAATAAAAGTTTTGGAATCATTCTATTTTTGATTATGATTATTTTATCTATTACTTGTATTGTATTAAATGCTGTAGATATAGAGAAATTTAGAAAAGTTTCGATGTTTTCCTATTTAGCACTAGGATGGTTAATTATTCTTCCAATTAAACAAATTTTATCTTTCTTACCTACCCCTGCTGTTTTACTTCTTGTTCTTGGTGGCGTGGTTTATACGATAGGTGCTGTTATATTTTTAATTGGCGGACGTGTTAAATATATGCATTCCTTATGGCATATATTTGTACTAGTCGGTTCAATATTACATTTTCTATGTATTTATCTCTATGTATTATAAAAGACTTATGTCTTTTTTATTTTGTCCTCTTCATCAATATACAGTTTGCAGTTTTCTAAATAAGAATAAATATTTTCTATTAAATTCAAATTCTTATAATAGCAGTTTTCATGTAAAATAGCTTGATCTTTAAAAATAAAATAATCCTCGGTTTTAAAATAAAAATCTATATTATTCTTTATAATAATTTTTAAATCAATCGTATCTAAATCTATATCTTCTATACATGCAATCTTTAAAACAATCCCATATTTATCTTGGATATAAACATAAACGTGATAAAAACCTTGTAACTCTATATCATAGAATACCTTTAGAGAAACAATAATTTTCTTTATATATTGAACAAGTAAATCTCTATCTTTGTAATCTATTTCTATTTTCTCTTTTGGTAAATATACATAATAACAATCTTCTATCCAATTTATTTTCAAGATATCACCTAAAGTATAATATGATATTTTTAAAATTTAGATATAAAAAAAGACTTATAATGTTTCCATTGTTAAGTCTTCTAATCTTTTCATTACTTGATCTCTTCCTAGTTTTGTATGAGAGGAAAACAAAATTAATTCATCTCCAATTACAAGATCGATTGTAGACTGAATTTGTTTAATACATTTATCTCTTTTACTAGGTGAAATTTTATCATACTTTGTAGCAATAATTGTTACAGGAAGATTATAGTATTTTAAAAAGTTATACATAAGCACATCATCTTCGGTTGGTTTATGTCTAAAATCAATTAGCATAAATACCCTTTTTAAGTTATCACGAGTTTGTAGGTAATCTTCAATCATTTTTCCGAATTTAGCTTGTGTTTTTTTATCAACAGCCGCATAACCATATCCAGGAACATCTACTAAATAAAAGCTATGATTAACTTCATAGAAATTCAATGTTTGTGTTTTTCCAGGTCTTGAGGAAATTCGAGCGATATTTTTTCTATTTACAATCGTATTGATGAAACTACTCTTTCCTACGTTACTTCTTCCTACAAGTAAGAATTCTGGTTTATTGTCTTCTGGATATTGACTAATTCTAACTGCACTTATTTTTAAATCTACACTGGTAATTTTCATAGTACACCTCTATTCATTCTTTTCTTTATTATAAAGAATACAAACTTCATTCAAATCTTTTAAAACTTTCTTGGCTTCTTCCATTGTTTTTACGCGAACACCACTGGCAAGTTTATGACCACCACCGTTGTACTTTTCTGCAACCTTATTGACAATTGGTCCTCTAGAACGAATGGAAATACGTATAATATCATTTTTTACATCTTCTGTTACAAAAGCCCAAGTTTCTAATTCTTCAATTCCGCTAAAATTGTTAATGATGTTCCCTGCGGAAGCAGAATCTACATTTAATCTAGTAATATCCTCGTTCGTTAAAATAATATAACCAAATTTATTTTCATTTACTACTAGATTTTGTGCAATGTATCCTTCCAATTTCACTTCATTCATAGGTCTAGAATACAAACTATTTAATGATTCTTCTATATCAAATTTATATTTATTTACCATATCGGAAATTTCTTTAAATACCTTTGGAGAAGGATTATATAGGAAACGATTTGTATCAGACATTGTTCCTATAAAAATAGTTCTAGCAATCTTGTCATTCATCTTTAAATTTGTATGATTAATTAATTGTAAAACAATTTGTGAAGCGGAAGTTGCACTTGTATCTATTAGTTCTATATCACAAAATTTTTCTATAAATTGATGGTGATCAATCTTAATCTTATAATCATATATATCCATAGTAGGAAGATCCACTCTAGATAAGTTTGGTGTATCAAGAACAATAAGCAAAGCATGTTTATGATCTTCATATTTATCTAATGTTCCAATATAGCCAAATTTTGAGCTTCCATTTCCAAGAGCATAAACTTTCTTACTTGGGAAAGTAAGACGAATACTATCCCTAAGCGCAATTTGACTACTCATAGCATCTGGATCCACCCCAATATGTCTAGCAAGTACAATTGTATCGTATTTCTTTATCTGTTTGTATATTTCTT
>CAZWZO010000032.1:0-7698 GCA_964638525.1 uncultured Muribaculaceae bacterium
AAGTCTCATTAGAAGCTTTAAAAGAGATGATAAGGAAAGACACCATTTTGGTAAGCATCACATCTGTAGATAGTGAACTTGGCATGAAACAGCCAATTGAACAGTTCGCACAATTTTTAAAACAATATCCAAACTGTATCTTTCATAGTGATGCTTCTCAAGCAATTGGTAAGGTTGATATAAATTACGAAGATGTTGATTTGGTTACCATTGCTCCACATAAATTCAACGGATTAAGTAGTTTTGGAATGCTGATTAAGAAAAAAAATATTGGATTGGTTCCGCAGATATTGGGTGGAAAATCTACAACAATTTATAGAAGTGGTACACCAGACTTAGCCCAAGTAGCGGCCCTATATAAGGCCTTAGAAATTGCTTTAACAAAAAGAAAAGAACGATATGAATATGTAGAAAAACTAAATGAAAAAGTAAAACAACAATTAAAAACTTATCCAAACGTAATTTTAAATAGTACGGATCGTTCGATTCCTTATGTATTAAATTTTAGTCTAAAAAACGTTCGATCTACTAAATTACAAGAAAAATTGGGAGAAGAAGAAATTTATGTTTCTACCAAAACTTCCTGTTGTCCAGTAGAAACCCCATCTAAGTTGGTTTATGCTTTAACTAAAGATAAAAAAATAGCCTCTACCTCTGTAAGAGTAAGTTTTTCACATTATACAACCGAAGAAGAAATTGCTTTCTTTTTAAAGACATTTGCGAAAATAGAAAAGGAGTTAGAAGAAAATGGAAAAGTATAAAGAGATAGAAAGAAGTATTATAAAAAAATTTCGTAAAGAAATATGGAGCAACTTTGTAAAAGCGGTACAAGAGTATGAATTGATTCAAGAAAACGATTCTATTATGGTTTGTATTTCAGGTGGGAAAGATTCTTTTTTGCTTGCTAAATGTATTGAAGAGTTACAAAAACATGGAAAATTTAAATTTGACGCAAAATATGTAGTAATGGATCCAGGATATAATGAATACAATAGACAAATGATCCTTGACAATGCGAAGACTCTAAATGTAGGCGTTCAAGTATTTGATAGTGATATCTTTGATGTTGTAGCAAGTACAGAAAAAAATCCATGCTACTTATGTGCTCGTATGAGAAGGGGATATTTATATAGTAAAGCGCAAGAACTTGGATGCAATAAAATTGCTCTTGGTCATCATTTTGATGATGTAATTGAAACAACTCTTTTATCAATGTTTTATGGTTCTGAAATTAAAACGATGATGCCCAAACTTCATAGTGACCATTTTGAAGGAATCGAATTAATTCGGCCTTTATACTTAGTAAAAGAAGAATCGATTTTAGCGTGGAAAAAAAGCAATGAATTAACCTTTATAAATTGTGCTTGCCGTCTTACGGAAGGCTGTTCTTTAATCGATGATGGTACAAGCAAAAGAAAAGAAATTAAGGAATTAATAAAGAGATTAAAAAAAGTGAACAAACACATCGATTACAATATTTTTAAAAGTTTAGATAATGTGAATTTAAATTGTGTGCTTGGTACAAAGAAAAACGGAGTGTATACGAGTTTCAAAGAAAATTATGTCAAGAAGAAATAGAGGAATGGCTTAAGCAAGCAGATTTCTCTTTTTTCTTGAAAAAGGAGCTTATTTTTGTTATGATAAGCAAATACAAAAAGAGGTGTAAAAATGGCTATATTTGATATAGAAAATATTTATGAAACGAATGATTTATTTAATAAGAATTTAAAAAAGTTAAAACAAACTGTTAAACAAAATGATATAGAAATCGATAATATAATAGCTTCGAACAAGGCATTAATAGAGAAGACTGAAAAGAAAGACTCCAAGATTCAAATTGTATCTCCTCAAATTATTTTGCCAAAGAAAAAAGAAGAGGTAAGAGATAAAGCAAGTCAAGTGGATATTTCTGTTCAAAAGGAATTATTATCTTACTGTACTTCTTTGGAAGACTTAGATGTATTTATGCCTAAAAAGACGGATGAGGATTATAAAAATATTATTAATGCTTTATTATTTGATTACAGAAGACAGTTTATTGAAAAAAGTTTAGAATTGAAAAATGGAGAAGCATCCAATAAAGAAATTTTAAAATTACAATTAAAAAAAATCGAACGATTACAAAAATTCATATATGACTATAGAGAAAAAGAAAATGAAAAAGAGTTAAAAGATGAAATAATTAGTCATCCAAAGATTTCTTATTTAACCACTTCCACAGGAAATGTGTGTTTACTTAAAGATTTAAAGACAGCAGATGCAGAAGTATACCCTGATTTTTTAGAGTTGTTTGATTCCATTTTAAGTGGAAATCTAAAACATCCAAAAACAATTTCGGAAAAACGATTTAGAAATACGTTTTTACAAGTTCGTACTTCTTGTACCAGAATGCTATTTTATGTATTAAAAGATAACAACATTGTCTTATCTTCTGCTTTTGTAAAAAAAGTACAAATGAGTAAAAACCTTGCTTGCTTCTATAAATGTAGAGATAACATATTTACAAGTCAAAAAGAGTTTATTTTGAATTCTATTGATGATAAAAGCTATCAGAAAGAACAAGATAAGATTACAGAAGAGGTTTATAAAGTATTAAGAAAGAAGAGATAAAATGAGATTAAATGAAGAAATAGATAAAAGGATAGAGGAATACCAAGAGATTTTAGATGTCGATTTTTTTGAATCTTTTTCGAATGTGTTTTCTCCTATGCCTCCTCTTAATAATTTTGGAGAAATAAAAAATATAAATAAAGAGGAAATCTTAAAGAATAGAATTTTACTTTTCTTTATGATGGAAGAGATGAAAAAGTATAAACCACAGGACAAAGAGGCAAGAAAATTTTTAAAACAAACGAATGCAAAACTAAAAAAACTAAATGCTAGACTAGAAGAAAAGGGTTTAAATTATATTTACGAAGGATATGAAAAACACCATGTTTTAAATAGAATGAATTTCTTTGCGGTTAATGTATATTCTAATTATTCTGAAGTTACTTTTGTAACAAAAGAGAATTTTGCGGCTCATGGAATCGAAAATTTATTTGACCAAAAAAAAGAGATGCAAATGCAGAAAATATTAAACCTTGTGCATAAAAAATTAGTAAAGGAAAACATAGATTGTATTTTTGAAAATAATTTCTTAGAGGATGTGCTTTCAGAGGTTGAGATGCAGTATGAAGAAGAAGATCTAATGGAATTAAAAACATCTCTTTATGATATTTGCTGTGATATAGACGAATCGTTTACTTACGTAAATAAAAAACATAAATGGGAAATCTACAAAGAATTAGGGAAATGTTTCGAAAAAGATGTGTTAAAATGTACGACAGTTAATCTAATAAAGTTAACCAATGACTTGCAAAGTTGTTTTCATATTTCCCGTGAAAATGAAAAGAAAGATGCTATGTATAAAATGGGGATCTTAGTCAGAACAAAACAATATCTTACCGATCCTGATTTATTAAAGAAAAATTTAAATAATTTGAATTTTTCTTTGTTACAATCTACATATTTTGGAGCTTTAGCAGATATATTTAAAATTGTATTTGATTATCAAGAAAATCTTTATAAAAAGGCACGAGCCATCAACACGAATTTAAATGAAAACGAAACAGCGGTAACGATAGAAGATGTTTTAAGAGAGGAAAATATGCTTTTATCTGTTGCATCAAAAGAGGAAAAAGAGCAACTTCTTATTGCGGAGGATCCACTAACGTTCGTAAAAAAATTAAAAGCACTAAATATAACAACAAATAATATATTAACAAAGGAATTTATAACTTTACTAAATAGTTATTCATTAAAAGAAATAAATGGGTATTCCTATTTGATCGAAAAAGGTTATATTTCTAGAGATACAGCTTTTAAATTTATGAGTGAGACTACGTCTTTGGATAAAATAAATGCAAATTTAGAATTTTTGATGGAACAAAAAATCGATCCTAAACTTCCAAATTATGATGAGAATATTCTTTTTCTACCAATGGAACAACTAGAAAGAAACAAAGATTTATTATTTACTTTCTATCATAAAAACAAATTGGATAATAATTTTAACTATCTATGTGATTCGCTTTATATGGATGCTCTGGATTTTTTTATAGAAAATGGTCTTGATCTAAGTTTGCTTGATAACAATCGACTTACAAAAGAAGAAATGTATAACTTTATAAAAAGAACGCAGATTTGTTCATCGTTGGATATAGATATTTACACACCAAGTGGTAATATTAATCGTAGTTTTCTATTGGGAAAAGGGTTTTATTGTAAAGCAGAAGATCTGGACGAATACAGGCTTGTAAGTGATTTAGAAGATGAGTACGTACTAGAAGAATTAAACAATGCCAAAAGAGATCACATCAATGAGAAAATATATAATCTAGAAGTAGTAGAGAATTTAGAAAAATATAGAAGTGAAGATGGTTTGACCTATGAAATAGAGGAAATGATTCTATCTAGACCAAAAGTAATGCGTAATTTAACCTATTTTTATGAACAGAACAAAATTACTGAAAATAACATTCTTCAAAGTATTATCTTCAATAGTAATTTAGAAAATAAAGAAATTGAAACAATAAAAGAGAAAGTCATTCCATTAAGTAAAAGAAAACAATTGTAGTTTTTTGTTTTATACTATGTTATAATAAGAAGCACTTATTAGGGGGAAATATGAAAATAGCTAATTTGAGTTCGAGAGAAAGAAAAAGTTTATATGAAAGCATAAGAAAAAATTTTGACTTTATGTTTCAATCCGTCGAAGAAAAGAAAAATTGGATTGAAAGCAATCTAGCAAAACAAAAGGATAAGGAATTTGAAGATGTTATAAGTATAAAACGTTACCTAAGCAATCTTTTATTAGACGAAATTGCAGAAGATATATTAGAAAATGACTCAATTAAATATATGGATCTTTGGATTAAAAAGCGTTTAGAAAGAACGAAAAGTAGTATGGATTATATATATGGTTACAAAACAATTTTACGATATTTTACGAATTTCTTGTTAAAAGTATCTATGGAAATTCCTTACGAAAAACTAGAAGAGTTAGTAAAGAGTAATTCAGACTTACAAAATATAATAGCGGATTATATAGAACTTGATAATGAATTTTTAAAGGAAGAATTTATCTTTAAAGAAAATAATTATTATTTAAGAAATCTTATTTTTTGCTATATGGAACAAAATGATATTCCTTTGCTTTCAACAGGTAAAAAGAGAAATTATTCAAAAGATGCCACTTATTTGCTTGAAGATATAAAACAGTCCTATAATCCTATTTCTAAAACAGATCTAGATGAAAAAGTAAAACAAGCACAGGAGGGAAACACAGAAGCAAGAAACAGAATTATAGAGGCCTATACACCACTTTTGTATAAATGTGCAATAAATTATATTTCTAATACGGAAGAAGTTACAGATTTATTTCAAGAGGGAGTATTTGGATTGATGCGTGCCATTCAAAAATATGATGCCAATATAGGATCTTTTAGTGGCTATGCTAGATTATGTATAAATTCTTCTTTATATAATCATGTACGTGCGATAAACGATGCAGCAACAAGAAGGGGAAAGACAGAAAGCTATGAACAATTGATAGAAAAAGAAGGAGAGACAACAGAAATAAACGAAAAGTTTATTCATGTTGAGAAGGGTGCAATTTCATTTGTAGATGCAATAGAAAAAGAAGAATTAAGGTCTATATTGGAAACGGTAATTGATCACTCAGTTACAAGCACAAAAGCCAAGGAAGTTCTTCTTCAAAGTGAAGGGTTTATGGGAAGAGAGAAAAAATCTCTTCATCAAATTGCAGAAGAGGCGGGCAAAAATTATAAAGCGATTACTTCACATTATGAAACCGCAATTAAAAGTATTCGTGTTCGTTCTTTGGTGGATGAACTTCTTGATTACTCCCAGTCTCCTGTAACAGCAACAAAAACACTGAAGAAAACAAGAGAGAATTATTGGAAATAAGCTTATGTAAATACATAAGTTTTTTCTTTTGTAAATTATTGTAATATAGTGTAAACGTTTGACAAAAGGGACTTGCGTGATTAAAGTCTTCATGTTACATTTATAATAACAAAGAATAGGGAGTAATGATGTGAGCGTTGTATTTAGAAAAGCAAAAACAAAGGATGTTGAGGGAATTGTAAAGCTATGTAACGAGTGTTTTGATGAGACAACATCCTTAGAATACGCAAAACGCATGTTTAAAAAAGCAAAAAAGGATAAAAATCAAATTTATTTAGTAGGAATTATGGATAATCAAATTGTTGCCCATGTAAAAATAACAATTATTCCAACTATGTACGAAAAAATGAATACCTATAGTATTTTAAATCACGTATGTGTAAAACCGGACTACAGACGTCATAATATTGCAACAAAAATGTTAGATGAATGTGAAAAGATATCGAAAGAAGAAGGATGCGTTTGTATGGAACTTTGGTCAAACAACTTTAGAGTTCCTGCTCATGCTTGTTATAAGAATTATGGATTTATTGTTAACGATGCAAAATTCTTTTCTAAAGAAATATAAAGAGGTGTGTTATGAATATTGATAAAGTATATATAGGTGGGTGGTTTCAAAGAACCATGCTACAACTTTCTGAAATTTATGATTTTTTAAGAGAAGGAACTTCTCAATTAAAATTAGATCAAAAGAAATTAACAAGTTTAAGAAAAGATTTACGTATTGGTAAAATTGATTACTATGTACGTGGTCTTGAATACTTGGAATTCTCTACAGATTTAAATATTACAGTAAAAATATTCGAGGATGGACTTATTACTTTAGAAAATAATAATGTACATGAAGATACTCTATTTACGGATATCGAAGATTTAACAAGTTATTATGAAACTAGGTTATCAAAAGCTATGAATTATTTATTTTCATTAGGAGCACCTGTTCCTAAAGAACTAGCAAATATAGAAAATATTTATCCATATTTCATTGTGTTAAACAAAGCTACAAAAGAGCAAATTTCGGATTTAATGGTTCGAACAGAAAAACAAAAATACTTTGAATTTAACAATAAAAAGTTTGATGTAATTCGTGGAAATAAATATTATTTTATTAATAATAAAACAGAAGATATCGACAGTATTGAACGTTATATCGAAGAACAAATCTTTATTAGAGAGTTTAAAGGACAATTACATAGATATTTAAATTTACATCGTATTATTTGGGAAAAAATTGCTGATGTAAAAGAGAATGCATATGTAAAAGGAAAGAACATTGTTGAGTTTAGTAGTAAAATTGAAGACTATTACAAAACAATCACTTTAATAGAAGGTAGAATTAATCAAATGAGTACCTATATTTCTACTCGTGAAAAAATAGCAAAGTCAGATGCGGAATTAGCGGAATTTTTAGAAGTACAAGGTTATCGTTATGAGACATTGAAAGATACACTTGTATACATTCAACACTTGTGGTCTATGACCAAAAATTATGTAAATTCTGCAAAAGCACTTTTCTCAGATTTGGAATCAAAAGTGACAGAAAAATCAATTGGAAACCTAACAATTGTAACTTCAATGGGTGTAGGAGCTTCTTTGATAGGGTTATTCACAGAATCCACTCCAACCTTTACCGTTTTTGGAATTATCTATTTCTTTGTATTAGCGTTTATTGGATATTCCGTAAACAAACTTATGAAATATATATCTAAAAATAGAAAGTATCATATT
>CAZWZO010000033.1:0-7696 GCA_964638525.1 uncultured Muribaculaceae bacterium
CCATAATATTTGTAAGATTCGATAAATCAGTAAAAACAATTCCGAATTGGTTTGCTTTTTCAACAATTTCTGTTAATTCATACAAAAGCATAGCTCCTAAAGATGAATCACTATACATAGAATCTCTAAAATCATATAAATTTTTTCCCTCTACTTTTTCTTGCTCATAACCAATAAACGTACCATCTTTTTTATAATACATAGCTGTAGGAAGAGAAATAGAAGCAGAAAGTTCTATAAAATCTTTGGATTTTAATATTTTTTGTTCCATAAGTTCCCTGTTTTTTAAAACAAATTCAGAAAAATCACTTGAGCCAAGCAATAAATAATTGTTTTTATCATAAAGACGCAATTGATTTATCGCAAATCGAAAAGCATTATGTTGTTCTTCCTCGTCTGGTAGAATTTTTAATATTTTGTCCTCTTCTGTTAAAAAAGTTTTTGTCATCGAATCTTCTGATACATCTGAAAGTAAAAAACTAGAATATAAAACCTCATCGGTAAGTACTTTCTTTTCCATAAGAATCCCCCTTTATCCTATGTCCTTAAATTGGCTAAATTATATCATATTTTTTGCTTTTAGTCAAATAAAAAGAGCCTTAGCTCTAGTTATATAAAAAATCTTTTATTTGCTCGATCTGTTTTTCTGTTAAATTTACATCTTCTCCAATAAGACCAATTACTGGATGAATTCCATCTTTTTTATGGAAATCCGATCCTATTGTAGTTTGTAAATTATGTTTTTTAGCAAACGCATCCCATACACTTATGTCATTGTGTTTTTGGTTATTACGATCAATATAAATATAATTGGATTCTACTCCGTCTGGTTGCATGTCTCTTACAAGTTGCTCAACATCCGCTTCTGTTAAATTATCTTCATACGTATACGCAACCGGATGAGCAAGTACCACTTTTCCATTTGCACTATGAATAAGCTTAGAAGCTTCTTTAGGAGTAATGGATTCCTTTTTTACATAAGCAGGACAATTTTCATTCATAATGGTTTCAATAAATTCTCCCATTTGTGGAACGTATCCAAATACTTCTTTTAATTTTGCTTCATTTTCTTTGTTATCAATCACATCATTAGCAATATGTGCCTTTGTTACTGCATCGATCTGATCCAATCTCTCTACATCCACTTTATATCCCAACTCTTCTAATTTACTTGCTACCTTCTTTAAATAAATATGTCTAGCGTTTCGTAAATTATAAAGTCTTTCCTTAAATTCTTGATCATTTAAATCAAAATTGTATCCTAAAACATGAATTCCACTTTTATTTGTTTTTGTAGAAATTTCAACACCAACAACAAGTTCTATGTTTTTACTCTTAGCATATTGAAAAAGTTCCTCTTGATAAGCATCAATGGTATCATGATCACAAATAGCAATCGTACTGACTCCATTTTTTACAGCTTCATCTATAACTTCTTTTGGACTAAGCATCCCATCCGAACAATTTGTATGTATATGTAAATCTATTTTTTCCATGAATTTATTCTCCTTTTATATGATTTTTGTAAAGTTTTATTTTCAAATCTTCTTCGAACAGAAGGTAGAGATACAGCATCAAGCATATCAAACATTTCTTCTTCTGTAGAAGTAGAAGCAATAATGTTTCTAGAATAATCTAGTTTCTGTTGTAAAGTGTCTTCAAAATTAAACTCACTCATACTGTATAAAAAGTCTAAGGCAAAATTATACGCTTCATCATCCTTTTGCCAATCCTTACGTAAAGAGTCTGGAAGAATAGGCAAATAAGGAATCTCTCCTGTTTTTTTCGAAGTTAAAATTTTAAATGGAATCTGATCCAATAACTGACTCAATTCTGAATATTTTACAACATGAATATCCAGCGGTAACATCTTCTCTGGCATTTTTCCATTTTCTAAATCAATCACAGCTTCTTTAAAGTCTTCAATCGATTGTACAGGATCCACATCAGAAGTATGCATATCCAACTCGTCAAAAAGTTCTCTTAACTCCTTTTTGGCCTCCTCTACATATCGATCCTCACAAACCATCCACATATCGATATCTGGAAGACGATTAATTACCTTTCTTGGTTTTAAACCAGCTTCAAGATTTGGACAAGGAAGACAAACTTGTTTTAAGTCTTTCATAAATGAACCATTTACACGTAAACATTTTTTACATGGCCATTCCTTTAATGATGCGTTTAGGATTGTATCTTCTAATTCTTTATTATAACGTAATTGTTCTGCAATAACAGGTAGATTTCCTTTGAATTTTCCATCGATAGCATAAAAAGGATAGCCTGTACCAAAAGAACCACAATATCCAATCGTATTTTCCATAACACCATTAATAATATCTAAATTCTTTTTTATATATTCTTTCTTCAAATTTGGATTTTTAAAATTATTTTCCTCAAATTTATTTGAATACTGTACAGCATCAAGACATAACTCCATAACCATTCCCCCTTAATTTGGCTAAATTATATCATAAAAGTACTATTTTGTCAAAATAGAAAAAAATCTTTGTTCCTTTTGTTTACTAGAAGAAGAATCAATAAACTCCATAGAATAGCCCTCTTTCGTCTCAATATTATTGTTTTCTATCTGTCTTTTTAATTCTTTGGCTACTCCTTTTCCTCCATCGAAGAATTTGACATTTCCTAAAACGTTTTTAATATTTTCTTTAATAAGAGGATAATGGGTACACCCTAATACCACATTTTCTACTCCAACATACTTTCCTAAATTTTCTTGTAAGTAGATATCGATTTCTTCTTGGTCTCCTCTTTCGATTTTCTCTGCTAAACCAACACAAGATTTTAATTTTGTTTTGTGATTGTCGTATTTATGGTATAAAGCCAAAAACTTTTCACTTTCGATGGTTCCTTTTGTAGCTAAAACCAATGTCTTACCATCAAAATTATAGTCATGCACCATCTTGTAGGCAGGTTCAATAGCAATAAAATGCGTGTTTCTATATTCTTCACGTAATCTTTTTACACACTTACAACTGGCAGTATTACAGGCAATAACAATAATTTGGCATCCTCTTTTTATTAAATATTCTACTATATTTGATACAATACTGTATAATTTTTCTTCTTCTAAATCTCCATAAGGATTATGAATAGAATCACTATAATATATATACTTTTTATTAGGAAGAAGCTTGATAATTTCTTTTAGTACAGTAACGCCTCCTATACCAGAATCAAAAATTCCTATCATATTCATCTTTTTCCTTTCTGTATCCTTTTTTCATTTAATTGTTGAATCGTTTCTCTTATTTTTTCCGTTGTATCTACAATTCCTAGTTTTTCTTCTTTAGAAAAATCACTTTGTTTTAGTTTATCCATCCATACTTCTTCTTGTTCTTGATAAGTACTTGCAATAAAATCCTCTACCACTGTTCTTCTTTTTTTCTCCATACTTTTAGAAGGAAGAAGAATCTTATCTTTAAATGGTGTATATAAATTTGTATAGATTTCTACTACTTCTTTATCCGTAATTTCGTATTCCAGCATCATGTCGATTAAATCCTCTTTTTCCCAGGAATGAAGTACCGTAGAGAAATCATAAAGTAAAATCTTTCGATCTATATCATTTATTTTTTTATTCTTTTTCTCTAGTAAAGCGATTTCCCTTTCTTCTAAATAGAATTCTTGTATTACTTCTTTCTTTTCTTCTTCGTTGCATGTTTTTAAAAGTGAACTGATCTCATGAAGCAAAGACACTTCATTTTTAGAAAAACCATCATTATCCACACTCCATATATACTCTTCCATTGCCTTTCTTATACTACAGTTTTCTCTTTTCATAATTCTTACGATATCGTCCGAACGAAGTTGAAAAGATAACATTAAATGTCTAAATAATACTCCATATTTTTCATAGATCCATTCCTTTGGAACCGTTTGACCGTTCTTTTCATAACTAGAAATGGCATCTTGTACTGTCATAGATTTCTCATGAATTAAATACTCAATGCTGTCATAATTGTATCCATGTTTTCTACAATAAGAAAATAAACTTTCTCCTTCTATCATCTGTGTTGGTTTTGCTTTAGCTTGTTCTTGAATAATCGGTGTTTTCCTACTGGTTTGCTTTAAATCGAAATACTGCATCCAAGTACTTTTGCCCCTGTTTTTTTCTTTTCGTCTTTGTCCTTCTTTTGCTAAAAGAATTGCTTTTTCTACGTTATTTGTTTTTTTATAAAATTTTTTAAATACATCTGGATGAATTTTATTTTCTCTGGCTATATAATTTGCTGTGTGTTTTTGTCCATCTTTTTCATAGAAAATCGTTCCATGAAAGGCTTCTTGATTTCTTTTTGCTTGTTTTAAAGCCTCTTCAATGTTTCCTGTTTGTTTATAGATTCGCATTAAAATATGATCGACCAAATCATTTTCACGTGCCAAGGCTTCTATATTTGTTTTGGTTCCATCTTCTAGTTGTACATTAAAAAAACGTGCTTCACTAGCTTGTTTTGTCATCTGTACCGCTTCTTCTATATTTTTTGTTTTTTTATAATAACGAGACAACGTCGTATTACTAATTTGTAGTTTCTCTGCTAGTTTTACTAAAGAAATTTGTTCTTCTTGCCATACGACTTGTCCTTTTCTAATTTCTTGTTTTTCCTTAGCGATTTTGATAGCTTCATGAATATTATAGGTTTTTTCATATTGTCTTTTTAAAGATTGGTATACAATTTTATTTGCTTTTGCGATTTGATTTAAACTATAAAGACCATCCATTTGTAAATCTTCATTTTTATATTCTATTAATACTTTTGGTGTATTCATATTTATCCCTACTTTTTTTTCTATCTATTTTTATTCTACACTGATTTTTTTCTTCTTTCAAGCAAAGAAAAAGATTAACACTTGTTAATCCTATAATTCAAATTGAGAATTGTACAAATCTGCATAAAAACCTTTTTGCTTCATTAGCTGTTTATGATTTCCCATTTCAATGATATTTCCATCTTTCATAACTAGAATTAAATCTGCATTTTTAATTGTAGAAAGACGATGAGCAATAATAAAACTTGTTTTTCCTTCTGTTAATTTATCCATAGCTTGTTGTACCAATTCTTCTGTTCTTGTATCAACATTACTTGTTGCTTCATCTAAAATTAGGAAGGGTGCCTCTTCTATCATACCTCTAGCAATGGTTAACAATTGTCTTTGTCCTGCGGATACACTATCATTATCTGAAATTTTAGAATCGTATCCGTGTGGAAGAGTTTTTATAAAATGATTCAATCCTACTTTCTTGCATACTTCTTCTATTTTTGCTTCCTTTACATCTTTCATGTTGTAAACGATATTTTCCCTAATTGTACCTTCAAATAACCATGTATCTTGAAGTACCATTGTAAACAATTCATGAATATTTTTTCTCGTTAGATCTTTTGTAGAAACACCATCTATTTTTATATCACCTGAATCAATATCATAAAATTTCATCAATAAGTTTACCATAGTTGTTTTTCCAGCACCAGTAGGTCCAACAATGGCAATCTTTTGTCCTGCTTTTGCATGAGCTGTGAAATCCTTTATTGTAGGTTTATCATTTCCATCGTATTTAAATACAACATCCAAGAAATCAATGTTTCCTTTTACTTCTTCTTTCTTCAAATATGTCTTTTTGTTTTCCTCACCAGTCATTTCCTCTTCATCTAAGAACTCAAAAACACGTTCACTAGCCGCTGCTGTGGATTGTAAAGAGGTCATCGCTTGTGCAATTTGAGCAAGTGGAGAAGTAAATAATCTTACATAACTGATAAATGCAACGATTACACCAAATGTAATTTTATCGTTCATAGTTAAAAGTGCACCAACAATACAAACTGCTACATAACCAAAGTTACCAATAAAGTTCATCATTGGTTGCATAAGTCCAGATAAAAATTGACTCTTTTGATTACTAATACGTACTTTTTCATTATAAATATCAAACTTTTTATCGGCTTCTTTTTTACCATTATAAGCTTTAACTACATTAAGACCAGAATATACTTCTTCAATATGTCCATTTAAATTACCTAGTTCTTCTTGTCTTGATACAAAATATTTTTGTGATTTCGATAATAGAAACATCATACCAATAAATCCAATAATACTAGACAAAACAGCGGTAAGAGCCATAACCCAGTTTGTAACAAACATCATAATCAAGGAACCAATAAATAAAGTTATACTACTAACCAACATAGCAAGAGATTGGTTCATAGATTGAGCAATGGTATCTACATCATTGGTAACACGAGACAAAATATCTCCTGTTGTATGTTTATCAAAATATTTAAGAGGAAGTCTGTTAATTTTAGAAGAAATATTTCCTCTTAACTTTTTGGCAAATTTATTAGAAACAACAGTCATACTAAGAGATTCAATATAAGTAAACGTTGCACTACAAATATATAAAATAGCTAAAAACAAAGCGATTTTTTTAATCTTAGTCATGTCCATTTTTGGTTTTATAACTTTACCAATTGATTTTGGCATCTGATCAATTTTACTATAAAGTTCTTGAGGTGAAGCATCTTTTTTCATGGTACTCATGATTTTTAAATATTGATATTGATCAGAAGATGTTATTTCTACCTTATCAATAGTAATAGGTGAAAAAAGAATTTCTTGCATTGTTTTTGAAAGCGTTACTTCTTTTTGATCTTTCTTTTTCATCATGGTTAATAATTGTTTTTTATCTTCAAAAGTAATCTCTTTTCCCTTATATGTCGAGTTTGGTAAAAGATATTTTAATAAACGATCTGAGTAATTTCCTAACTCTTGCATAATTTTTTGTTGATCCTTTGTTTCTAACAAAGCTTGAAATTTATTTTTTTCTTCTTGTTTTATACTTGTATCCATCATAATTTGATACATCGTATTCTGATCCATTTTTATACTTAATACCTCAGGTAAAGTTTTCTTTAATTTTTCTTCACTTAAGTTATTGGTAACTTCGGTAGTTACTTTCTTAAGATTATCTGTATTGACAACTAAACCACCTGATATGGTATCTGTAAGATCCGATAATTTATTAGGAGCAACGATGGAAAGAATGGATCCAAGCATAGCAAGAATAAGAGCAAAAAGAATAAAATATTTAAATCCTTTTAATTCTTGAAACAATCTTTTTACGGCTCCTTTAAAATCTTTGGCTTTTTCGGCTGGAGCTCCACCCATAGGACCATGGCCTCTTCCTCTAGGAGGTTGATTTACTTTTTTTTCTTCATTATTCATTTTCTAATTCCTCCTTTGAAAGTTGTGATAAAGCAATTTGTTTATAAACTTTACACTTCTTTAATAATTCTTTATGTGTACCTTCTCCTACACATTTACCATTATCTAGTACAATAATCTTATCTGCATTCATAATGGTACCGATTCTTTGTGCAACAATTAAACTTGTTGCCTTTTTTGTATATTTCTTCAATTCTTTGCGTAGTGTAGCATCGGTTTTGTAGTCAAGTGCTGAGAAAGAATCATCGAAAATATAAATTTCAGGATCACGAGCAATGGCTCTTGCGATCGCTAACCTTTGCTTTTGGCCTCCCGATATATTGGTACCACCCTGAGCAATATGTGAATCATACTGATCATCCATTTTTTCAACAAACTCTTTTGCTTGGGCTACCTCGATGGCTTCTTTTATTTTTTTAGAAGTAATGCTTATTTTATTTGGTGTCGGAAGAGATCAACT
>CAZWZO010000034.1:0-7670 GCA_964638525.1 uncultured Muribaculaceae bacterium
AATAATACTATAATTTTTTTATAAGACTTTGTTTCACATCATTGACACATATACACAATTTATGAAGAAAAATTTCAAAAGGAGTTGACAAGAATAATATTTTTGTGTTAATATAATTCTTGTCAGTGAGATGCGGATGTGGCGGAACTGGCAGACGCGCTAGACTTAGGATCTAGTGGGAGACCGTGGGGGTTCAAGTCCTCTCATCCGCACCAAATAGATAAAAGTATAGAGTAGCAAGGGTTTCAAGAAATCAGCTACTCTATATTTTTTTAGAATTATCACATTATTATCACATCAGTTTTCTATAAACGGTCAAAAACATTAACAACTTTCTTTTTATTTTCAGGTAAAGAGTGTAAGTAAGTTTGAGTAATTTTAATATCATAATGTCCCATTAAGTCTTGTACACTTTTTAAGTCAGTTCCATTTGCTAACAAAGTTGATGCGTATGTATGTCTTAGTGCGTGAAACTTTTTATATGGAATGTTAGATTTAGTTAATACTTTTTTCCATTGAAAGTATAATGATTTATGAGAAACAGGTTCATTATCATTAGAAAAAACATATTCAGAATTGTGAGGAGCTTTTTTTAGCATCTTTATTAATACATCAGGAATATAAATATCACGTATAGAGTTTTTAGTTTTTGGATCTAATGTAAGAGTTTGCATTGTTTTATTACCATCTTCATCAAAAACAGCAACAGTTTTTATTGATTCGTTTACATGAATATATCCTTCTTTTAAATTAACATTTTCCCACTTCAAAGCACAAAGTTCACCTTCACGCATACCAGTATAAATAGCAGTGTTAACTAGTAATTCATATTTATTGCCAACAAAACTTTTTTGAATAGCTTTTAGCTCATCTGGCGAAAAACAAATTATAGTTTTTTCTTCACTTTTAACAAGGTTGTTTTTAGGGATAACAGCTTTATGACAAGGATTTTTAAAAAGATAACCTTCGTCAACAGCATATTCAAAAAAGCTATGTAATAATTTATGAATTGCTTTTATTTTTTCAGTTGATTTTGTCTTGAAAAGCTCATTATAGAAATTTTGTATATGAATTTTTTTAACGTTTGCAATCTTTAAAGAAGCAATATTGGAATCTTTTATATATAATCTATAATTACTTTCGTAAGACACAAAAGTAGCAGGTTTAACAGCCACTCTTTTAGTTGTAAAAAGCCATTTATATAGCAATTCAGAAACAGTTACATTTTCGTATGAATTTGAAAATCCATTTTTTAATTTATTCATATATTCATCTGCTTTTTCGTTTGCTTCATTAATTCCTGCTCCGTAAAATGTTTTCCTGATTGCTGTTCCATCAGCTTTGTGACCGATAACTCTGGTTACTCTATAATATTTACTTCCATTCATTTCAAAATTTGTTTTTTTAGCCATACAAACCTCCGTTCGTCTTAAAATATAAAAAATTAAATGCTTTATCCAAGCATTTTTTCTTCTGTAAAAAGTAGACCATTGTTTTTATAATAATTGTATGCAAATCCAACCATATTTGGCTCAACATTTAAATATTCTGCAATATCGCATAAATTATATATACCGATTATAAAAACAGTCTAAAATTGATTTTAAAGGCACACAAATCAAACTTCGCCATTTCAAAGCTTTGTATTCTTGTTTTGAAATTAATTGAAAATCTGAATCAAGCTTGTATGTAGCATCAAAATAGTAATGACCTAGTTCTTCAGCAAGTGTGCATTTTTCTTTTGTTAGTGTATTTAACTTTGAATAATTCAAACCAATTATTTTGTACTTATCATATTTAATATAGCAACCATTGATAGAAGAGATATGACAATTATATATATTTAAGCCTTCACGTTCGGCTAATTGATATAATTTTTCTAGCTCCATATTATTTATCCTTTTTTTCTTCTTTCTTTTTTTCCTCTTCAATTACAAATTTAGCATAGTTTTCAATAGCCTTTTTAACATCTTCACTTATATAATCTTTATCTTCAGATGAAAGAGCGATATGTAATTCATCTTTTGAAAAGTCAATAGCAGATGTATTACGAACGTCAGATTTTCCAAGTAAATAGTCTATACTACAATTAAATATTTCAGATAATTTATTTAAAACATCTATTGATGGCATATTTTTATCATTTTCATAATTAGCAATATTAGATCTTGATGTATTAATTTTTTTTGCTAAATCTTCTTGCGTGAAATCGTAATCTTGTCTAAGTTTTTTTAAAATATTTCCAAAGCTCATAAAGTCACTCCTTTCTAGTAAATTATAACATTGTAATGTCAGTAATGCAAACATTTCTGAAAAAAATATAAAAAAACTATTGACAGTTCTGCTGACGGAATATATAATGTCAGCAGAACAAACGAAAGGAGGATAAAATGAGAAAGAAACTTATAGAAATTCGAAAGAAAAGAGGATACACTCAAAAAGGAATAGCAGACGAACTAAATGTCGCTAGAACAACGTATACAGGTTATGAAAATGGAACTGTAACTCCATCGCTTGAAACTGGATTGAAGATAAAAGAGGTTTTGAGGTATCAGAAGGACGATATTTTTTTAGATTCTAATGTCAGCTAAACGGACAATAAGGAAGGAGAAAGAATTTAAATAATGAAAATGACAAGACCAAAAGAAACAGTAAGACCAAGAGGAACAGACAAAGCGAAAGTGGTGAAAGTAATAAGAACTGAGTCATTAATTGGAAGAGGAACACCAGAAGACCCAGTACGAATTATTTATCAATACTGGGACTTTAAAGGAAAGTTATTAGCTAGTCATGATACATTAGAAGAATCTATAAATTAAATTTTTGCTTTATTATCAGCAAGTCCAGAAATATCTGATAATAATTCTTCTTCATCATGACGGGCAATATACCATTTATCAATAAGCAATTCGATGAGTTTTAACAATTTTTCTGCTTCACCTATATCAACATTGATAATAGTATTAACGTCTTGTTCCATGTGAGCTCCAATGTTTCCAATTTTTCGAAGAGCGGTAATGGCTTTCCATTGAGCAGGAGGAATTAATGATTGTAGTTCATTGATTTCGTCGACTAAACGATGTTTATGAATGTTCCAAAAATCTCTAATCATTCCTTGTAAACATCTACGAGAAAGAGTTGCAGAAGCTTTAGGACTTAGATTTACTATTGAATATGCTTCTTCATAATCATCACGGATTGCTTTAGGAATATATTCAGGAAATTGTTTAGCTAAAGAATTGGGATAAATAGGTATAAAAATATCTTTAAAATCATTGCTAATACCATTTATAGTTAATGAAATTTTATTGCAAGTAGGACATTTATAAAAGTTTAGATGAACACTATTTTCAGGTGTATGGTCCCAATTACTTGTATCAGAATGAAAAAAAGAACTTTCATAGCATGCATAGGTTGCAGGAATTAATGGAAACGAACTATTGCAAAAAGGACATATATAATTATTCATAATAATCACCTCGCTTTCGAGGTAAGTATATCAGAAAAAGTAATAGAAATAAAGTTTAAGGAGGTGAAGAATTTGGAGAAAACAGAAGATCTCATAAGTATGAATGAATATATGAGACGATACGGAGTAGGTTATGAGTCAGTAAAAAGAATGATAGCTAATAAAGAACTTGAAATGAAAGGCAAGAAGATAGTGATAAGAAAAAACTCTGTACCGATTGAGTTATACGAGAAAGTTATTGTAGAAAATACAAAATTAAAAACAATAATACAAAATTCAAAAAAGATATTAGAGGAGGTGAATTAAAAATGGAAAAATACTTAGATGCACTAGGTTGCTTAATGATAATGTTTAAACAAATTGTAATTGTGCTAGCAATAGCAACAATTATACAAGGAAGTGTTTACCAACTATCAGGAAAACGTATTAGTATATGGAACATATACAAAAAATCAATGTTAAAAGGGGTGAGTGAAGAATGGACGGAATAGAACTAAAAGCAGAAAACCAAGAGCTAAGAAACAAAGTAGAAGAACTTAAATTAGATAATTATAAGCTAAATAAGAAAACAACAATATTAGAAAATACAATCAATGAGCTTAGCAAAATACTTGAGCAAAATGACAACAAAGTAATTTGCAAAATGAAAATAAAAGAAGTCCTAGCCAAAATGAACAACCGACTAGAACTTAACAAATGTAAATAAAAAATAAGATTATATAATCATACTTTTCCATTAGTATAGCATTTTTAGTGGAAAAGTGCAAGAGAGGAGAACAAAATGAGCTTAAATGATGAAGATAGATGTGAAGAACTTGAAAATATCATTGATGATTTAGAAAGTTACGCAAATGATTTGAATGATTTAAAAGCAGGGTTTGTTTCAAAGGACATACAAGGCGACATTAAAGACATAGTAGCTGAAATTGAGTCAGTTAAAGACAAATACATAGAAGAAAAAGAAACGGTTGAAGAAGGACTTAGAGAACAAGAAAAAGCCGAGAATATGGCACAAATAATTGAATTTGAGAGGAGTAGATTATGAGCAACGAATTAATAATAGTCAAACAATTACCAATGATTGAAGAGCATTTAAAAGAACGTTCAGAACAGATTGAGGAGAAAGTTAAAAATGCAAAAAGTTTAGTTTGTACAGAGGAAAATGTCAAGACAATTAAAGAGGTAAGAGCTGAGTTAAATAAAGAATTTAAAGAAGTAGAAACTCAAAGAAAAATGGTAAAAGAGCAAATACTAGCACCGTATACAAAATTTGAAGAAATCTACAAAACTTATATATCAGATAAATACAAAAGTGCAGAAATAGATCTAAAAAACAAAGTTGACACGGTTGAGAATGAACTTAAGAAACAAAAAGAACAAGAAATAAAAGATTATTTTGAAGAGTACAAGAAAGCAAATGATATTGATTTTATTACTTATGAGCAAGCTAAAATAAATGTAACATTATCAGCAAGTAAAAAGAGTTTAAAAGAACAAGCCAAAGCATTTATAAACAAAATAGTAGATGACTTAAAACTAATAGAAACGCAAGAACACAAAGCAGAGATATTAGTTGAATACAAGAATGATTTAAACGTATCAAAAGCAATTACAACAGTAACAAATAGATTTAAAGCAATTGAAGAAGAAAAGAAAAGGCAAGAAGAGTTAAAGCAGAAACAATTAGAAGAAGCTCAAAGAGTTGCAGAAGAAAGCATACAAGCACAGACCAAAGCAACAAAAAATGCACTAGATAGATTTTCTTGTTCAAAGAGCTTTGTGATTGTTCCTGAAAAAAAGAAAGTAAAATGTGAAATTAATTTATACCCAGAGCAATTAGAAGAATTAAGAAAATTTTTAAATAATTTAAATATTGAATATAAGTTGGAGGAAATATAAGTGAATATTTATGAAAGTATAACCAAGATAATGGAAGAAGTTCCAGCAGTGGGAAAAGAAAAAAATAATAAACAACAAGGTTTTAAATATAGAGGAATAGATGATGTAATGAACGCATTACAACCATTGCTAGCAAAAAATAAAGTTTTCATTGTTCCAGAACTTATGGACCAAATCAGAGAAGAAAGAACGTCTTCAAAGGGTGTAACACTAATTTATTCAATTTGCAAAATTAAATATAAATTCTTTGCAGAAGATGGAACGAGTGTTGAGGCTATTACAGTAGGCGAGGGAATGGATAGTGGAGATAAGGCAACTAACAAGGCGATGGCAATAGCAATGAAATATGCATTATCTCAAGTTTTTTGCATTCCTACTGAAGAAACATCAAAAGATCCTGATGAAGAATCTCAAGAAGTACAAGAACAAGAAAGTGAATTAGTTACAGAAAAACAAGCAAGGATAATCCACGACATGATGGAACAGAAAGGATTAAATGTTGAGAAACAGTTACAGATTAATTATGGAATAACTGATGTAAAAGAACTTACTACTCAACAATATGCAAGTATATTAAATGCGATAAGAGATTTACCAAATCAAAAGTAGGTGATAAGTAATGCAAACAACACGGAATAATCAATGACATAAGTATAGATTTTAACACACGAAAAACTAAAATAAGCCTCTTATTAGATACCAAAGAGACAAGTGTAGTAGAAGAACTTAAAAGCGAAAATAAACTAAATATTGAGTTAAAGAAATGGTATAACAAAAGGTCAATTGATGCAAACGCATATTGCTGGGTACTATGTGACAAGATAGCTAAAAAGATAACGACAGAAGATGCAGTAGTAACAAAAGAAGATGTATACAAAGATGCAGTATTGCAGATAGGAAGTTATGAACCGTTTATAGTTCAAGAAGCAAGTTACGAAAAATTCAAAAGAATATGGGGAAAGCAAGGCTTAGGTTTCTTAGTTCAAGAAGTAAGCAGAAAAGACAAATGTATAAAAGTGCATTGCTATTATGGATCAAGTACATACGATAGCAAGGAAATGAGTTTACTAATTGAACTACTAGTACAAGAGGCTAAAACTCAAAACATAGAAACAAAATCAAAAGCTGAATTAGACAGCTTGGTAAGGAGCTGGGGAGAATGAGCATAGATTATTCTAATTTTGCTTTTCCTAAGCAGAAACAACTCAAAGAGAAGAAACAATATAGGCTAAAAAATAAATCAAGTAAATTGGCAAAGCTAGAAAGAAACAGATTTAGTATTTTAACAAACAATTTAGAAAAATGCTATTTCTGTGAAAATACAAATATAGAGTTACATGAAGTTTTTCGAGGCAGGAATAGACAAAAGAGTATGATTTGGGGCTTAGTTATTCCTGCTTGCAGAAAACATCATAAATTATTGACAGACAATAAAGAATTTAGTTTGCAGTTAGAAAAGAAGGCAAAGAGAATTTTTATAAAAAAATATAGTGAAGAAAAGTTTATAGAAGAATTTAAATAGCAAATAGAAAGGAAAGTGGGAGTTATGGATAACACATGGATTAAGTTGTATCGAAAAATTATACAATCTCCCATTTGGGGAAACGAGAAAGCACTCAAAGTTTGGATATGGTGCTTAATAAAAGCTAGTCACGAAGATAGAGAGCAACTTGTGGGGAACAAGATAATAAATCTAAAAAAAGGACAGTTTGTTTTTGGACGAAAAGTGGCTAGTGATGAATTACAAATGACAGAAAGTTCTGTGTATAGGAACATCAATTTATTAGCAGAATTGAAAATGTTGAGGATAAAACCGAACAACAAATTTTCCGTTGTAACTATTGAAAAATATGAGGATTACCAAGCTCAATGTATAAATAGTGAACAACAAAAACCTGTTCATTTGAACATCAAAAGAACACCAAATGAACAACAAATGAACACAAACAAGAATGTAAAGAACGTAGAGAATATTTATTTATATTTTATTAATAAATACAACGAAGAAAACTTGAGAAATCTTGACGAGAAAATGAAATTTCTCAGAAGCATAAAAGAAGATGAGAACTTTAATAAATTAACAGAAGCTGAAGAATACGACTTAAGAGATTATATTTTAAAAAATTGAGAGGAGAAAGAAGATGTTTGATTTTTTTGAAAAAGTAGCAAAAGGAATAGGATTTAAATTAATAGATAACTTTAGTGATAAGGTTGATGAATGGATAAAAGGGATATTTGAAAATTGTCAAAATGCAAGTAGTGGATACAATGCTAAAAATGCAAGTAGTGGAGACAATGCTAA
>CAZWZO010000035.1:0-7491 GCA_964638525.1 uncultured Muribaculaceae bacterium
TGGTTAGGCATAGCCATATTTGGTTTTGCTCCTTTACCTTTTTTCTTAACAATTAAAATTACAACTCCTGCGACTACAACAACAGCTACAGCACCTACTGCAATATAAGTAATCATATTGTTAGTAGTTTTGAAACTAAATTCAACATTTGCTTTTGATCCATAAGATACTTCCCAAGTTAATGTTTTCTTATCATCACTTACTTTTGTAGCATTGTTACTTACAGCGGCATTTGGTAAAGTAACTTCAAATTTAAATTTAATTCCTGATAGCATCTTATTTAAGTCCGCATCGTTATTATCGGATTCATCTGAACTAGATTCAGTATCAAAACTCCATTCATCATCCTCTTCTTGTTCTAATGTTGCATCACTTGATTCACTACCACCAGACAATGAGTTTTCATTTGTAGCATCAAATACAAAATTAGCTTTATATACACCATTTTCTAACTTAAATAGTTTTGTTTTATCTAATTTATTTGTCTCATCTGAGAATAAATCAGTAATACTAATAACGTCTCCTTTTCCTTTACTTAAAGAATCTAAAGAACCTAAAGATTTATACATCTTAATACCCGTATAATCATCATCTTTATAATCCTCTACTGTATAGCCTTCATCCTTAGCTTCTTTCTTTGTTTCATCAAACATTGTGCTATCCGTAACATAGCTACTTTGCATAGCATAAATTAATCCAACCTTTACGTCTTCTTTTGTGATATTCATTGTCATATCATACTTCACACAACCCGTTAATAAAATCATTGTACAAACAATAACCATTAACTTAAATCCTTTACCTAACTTCTTCATACATCCTCCTTATTTTATACTTCTATCATACCATACTTTTTCTTTACAAAAAAGTAGCTTTCACTTTGATTTTACATATATTGACTCTACTCTTTTCTTTTTTTAAATAAAAAGACATATAACGTTTCCATTATATTGCCTTTTTGATTTTCTAAGCTTTTTTAAATTTTTTATAAGCAACACCTAATATACCAAGTGTTCCAAAAAGCACACCTATCATAATAAATATATTCGCATCACTTGTTTTTGGATTTTCTACTTTTGAAGAAGTTTGTTTTACGGAAGCTGTAGCATTTCCGTAACTTCCAGTATCAACACTAAAGTATCCCGAGTCATCAAATTTTCCGAAGTAAACATCTTCGATTCCAGTAGTTCTATAAAGATTATTTGCATCCGTAAAAGTTACGTAAAAATAATAGTATGCATTAAAATCTGGTTTAAGATCATCAATGCTGTGTGTATAACCTCTTTGACCTTTGTAGTCATCTACATAACTTTTATCGCCAGCTTTCTTTGCATATGCAAGTAATTTTTCTGTTGCATCGGCTTCTTTCTTTGCGATTTTATTTATTACAGTTTGGTCTGTAACTTTTCCAACTTTCATTGCTACTTTATGATCACCATTTTTTCCATCTCTTGGAAAATAGGCTTGTAAATAAATATAATTGCCATCCGTTAATTTTCCACGTGTTTTATCATATCCAGACATTACAGTCCAACTATATCTGTCTCCAAATGGAATTGTATCTTGATTTGCAACCTGAATAGCCCCATCACCTACTGTACAATTCTTACTTGATGTTGTACACTTTGCAACATAAGCATAATCATACCCTGCTAAAAGATAATAATCATCATCTATAACAATATCACCATCAGTGGTAACTGCTTTCCACTTTGTTATATCTGAAACAGAAGTATTGGAATTTTGAATTAGATTTTCGTAAGTACCATCGGTTGGTTTGGCATCCCCCTTGTTTACAAATTTTACATAGTAACTGTCTTCTCCTGTCATTCCCTTCAATTTTGCATCTAAATTATAAAAGTGACTGCTCTCTCCTTTTAATATTTTCATTTCAATACTATACGTTTCTTCCGCCTTTACTCCCAAAGGAAGCAATACTATCGTAAGTAAAAATAATAAAACATAATTTAATTTTCTCTTCATAACTCTCTCTCCTATTCTCGAATTTATCTTATCATCTACCCCCCCCGCTTTGTCAAGAAATTCCGACATTTTTCTACTTCATTTTTTTACTTGACGTAAACCAATTGTATAGTACTGAACCCTTCTTTTTTTGCATATACTTTACCATGAAAAAATCAAGTTTTTTAAAATCAACAATTATTTTAACTATAGGTGGTCTTTTTACAAAAGTGCTGGGAATGATTATCAAAATTGTTATGAGTCGTTTGCTTGGTACAGATGGCATTGGTCTTTATATGATGATTCTACCTACTTTTTCTTTGTTTATTACAATTGCCTCTTTAGGTCTTCCTATTGCCATTTCAAAACTTGTCGCGGAAAATACAAAGAACAATAAAAATCTCGTTTTTTCTTTGGTACCTGTTTCTATTTTTATAAATGGTGTAATTATGATTTTTATTTTCTTGCTTGCACCTTTTCTAGCCAATCATTTAATAAAAGATCCTCGTGTTTATTTAGCCATTAAAGCCATGGCTTTTGTTATTCCCTTTACCTCTATCTCTGCTATGATTAGAAGTTATTTTTTTGGAAAACAACAAATGCTTCCTCATGTTATTAGTAATATTGTAGAAGATATTGTTCGTCTTATCATCCTAATTATAGGTATTCCCATATTCATACAATTTGGACTTTCTAAGGCTCTTTTGTTTATTATCCTTTCTAATATCTTGAGTGAAGTATCTTCTATATTGGTTTTCTTTTTCTTTCTACCTAGAACTTTTAAAATTAAAAAAGAAGATTTCAAACCAAATAAAATATATATTCAAGATGCTCTTAGTATAGGTATTCCAAATACGATAGGAAAAATATTAGGATTAATCGGATATTTTCTAGAGCCAATTGTCTTAAATTATGTTCTTTTAAAAATTGGATATTCCAACAATTATATCGTATACCAATATGGTATTTTATCTGGATATGCCATCCCACTTATTTTGCTTCCCTCTTTCTTTTCTGGGGCGATTTCTCAAGCATTGCTTCCTATTATTTCAAGAAGCTATGTAAATAAAAATTATACCTATACCAAGAAAAAAATAAAACAAGCTATTTTCTTTAGCTTGCTTATTGCCATTCCTTATACTTTATTATTACTTTTTTATCCAGCTTTGCCACTTAAACTTATTTATAATACAACAGAGGGTATTTCCTATATTAAGTTTCTAGCCCCTATTTGCCTATTCCAATATATTCAGTCTCCCCTAGCCTTTTCTTTGGATGCGATGGGAAAAAGTAAGATTAGTATGCAATCGATTCTATATGGAACAATCATTCGAACCTCTTTACTCTTCTTCCTTTCTTTTTTAAAAATTGGTTTATGGGGACTTGTTTTTTCTACTAGTATAAACGTTTTATTTGTTACATTCTATCAATTAAAAAAAGTAAAGAGTCTCTTATCTTAAGACCTTTACTTTTTCTTGTTGGCTATTTTCTTTAAAATAAGTTTGTTTTGTATCTGCTTTTATTGAATAAGCAAATTGTAAGAATAAATCAGAAACTCTTTCCTTCTTTTCTTCGTCATAATTATTTCTCATCATCATTTCTTCTACTTTTTCATAATAATCTAGTACAGCTTGTTTTTGCATCTTTTCTGGATGCATCCAGGCTTTTACAACCTCATCATCTAAAAAGACCTTGTATAAACTTTCTTTAAATAATTGTTTATCATTTAAGGAAGCAATTTTCAAAACTTGCTCGTTCCCTAAAAATTCACATAATAATTTTACATAGGCTATTTCTTGGTTATAGGCTGTTGTAACTTCATAACCAAAATACTCTTCATTCATGGTTTCCGCTAAACCCTCTGCGAAAGTAGTAGAAAGATTGGTACAAGGATAAACAAGATGAATGATTTCGTGCGAAATGGTATCAGGGGTAAGATTTTCATAATCATAAAAATGAATAGCATTTAAATTTGCTAATATTTGTACTGACCTTTTATCCATAATCCCCTTTTCTTTTTCTTTCTTTTTATTCTTTCTACTTATCGTTACCGTTTTTAATTTACTATATATTTCCTTTTTATCTAAATAAGTATCCTCTTTTATTATTTCATAAATTTTATATATATTTTCTTTTTCATAACTGTTTAAATCTTTATTCTCGTATACAGCACTTAATAAATAAAAATCCTCTATAGACATTTCTTCTAGATCGTAATAATTAGATAGTTCTTCTTCCAATAATAAAACATGGCTATCCTCTTCTAAACTTTGATAAGTACTATGATTAGATAAATCATTTAAGTATTCTTTTTTACTTCTGTTTTTTTCTAAGGCACTTCCACCAACAATCATAGACGTTGCGATGAGCATTGCCGCTAAAGTAGAAGACAAACAACTTAATAATACACTTAATATTCTCTCTTCTTTATCTTGTTTCATACCATAACTTCCTTTGGAAAAACTAGTATATCACATTTTTTTCATATTGATACCATTTTTTAAAAGAAAAAGCAAAGTCAAAAAAGAAAGAGTTAAAAAACTTAAAAAACAAAAAGAGAGAAACGAAAGAGAAAAATAAGAAAGCTTACAACTAAGAAAGAAGAAAATAAGAATAAGTGAAAGAAAAATTTGTAGAAAACGTTTATTTAGTTTTATAAACAAAAGATAGTATAGTCCCTCTTCCAAACAAAATGTAAAGAAGAAAAAGGATTGAAGCATAGAAATACGAAGCAAAGAGGAAAAAATTTTATATAGGAAATAATAAAAAATAAGTTTTAATATTAGGAAAAAGAACGAATACAAGTATTTAAAAGAAGAAAGCTTTCCTCTAAAAATAGAAAAGAATACAAACAAGGAACCTAACAAAACAAAATCAAGAAACAAAAAGGACGAAACGGTAAAGAAAACCTGATTTCCTAAAAGAGAAAGGAAAAATAAGAAAAGTAGAACCATCTTAGAAAAAATATAATTGATGCTTAAAAAGGAAAGCACACTTTTATAATGTTTCTTTTGTCTAAATGCTTCTTTTAACAATGTAGGATCTTTGAATAATAAAAGCACTTCTTCATAATATTTTTCTTCTTTTTTTGTTTTTTTCATTCCAATACATACGTACTTTTCTATTTCTTTTACTTCTTTTTTCTTTATATAGGAAAAAACAACAAAACCTAGAAATACGGTTTCTTTCTTTTCTTCTTTTAAATAGGCCATTACTTTTTTATTGTTTTGTTTTTCTTCTTTGTATCTTTTTAATATTTCTTTCCTGTCTTCCTTTTTCAATGGAAGCCTCTTCCCTTTTTCTAGATAAAAATTGGCCTTTTTTAGTAAAGAAGAAACATTTCCACTTTTATACTGAGATACTTCTCTTTGTTTCTTTAAATTTAAGCTTTCTCTTATTCTTTTCTTTTCCTGGTTTTCTTTTACACCTACTATTGCTTTTCTCAAAGAAGAAGGCAATTTTTTTTCTTTTTTTATTGGGGTATATATAGCCTCTATCTTTACTTTTTCTTCATAATGATCCTTTTTCTTAAAAAGAACTTTATTCGTAGAAAAAAACTCTAAAAAAGAAGAAAAAGAATGTATTTTATATTTGTATTTGTAAAATAAGAAAAGAATACAAAAGGAAAGAGAGAAAAAGCATTTTAAAAAGAAAGACTGAAAACAAAGAACAAGAAGCAAAAATAAAGTAAAGTCCAAAGTGTAATGAAAACAAAAAAACAAGTAGAAAATACAAAGAATAAATCCTAAGAGAGAAACTTTAGAATAAAAAGAATAAAGGGATACATCTATATATTTTTTTATATAGTCTTCATAAATATGTTCTAAGTAAAAAGAAAGGATAAAAAAGAAAACAGAAAAAACAAAAAGGAAAAAAGACTCCTTATATAATATTTGATAAATAAGTAAAACTCCACTAAATAAAAAAGCAAAATAGTTCTTTTTCATAATGCCTCCTAAATATATTTTTCTTTTACTACATCTTCTATTCTTTTATAAGGAATGTTTATAAAAATATCTCCATAAAAGCAATCCAATACCCCACAGCGTTTCAAATACAAAGTCATACCGTCTTTATCTAAGTAAAACCTCTCTTTTTCTATTTCTTGATTTAATTTTAATATTGAAAAAGACTTTGTGTACTTTTCGTTTATTTTCTTTATCGCTTCTCTTCGTATTTTCTCTTTTAGTTTTCTAGTATTTTTGGAAAAAGAAGCATAAGTAATTCTTTGACCTGTATAGATGTTGTAAGAATAAGGACTATAGCTATAAATGGTTTTTTGATTGAAATAACCTTGTGTTTTTTTATAAAAAGAAATGATTTTTTTATTCATATACAAAATTTCCAAGTCCTCGTCAATTCTATAAACCTGATTCTTATCTTGACTCTTACTTATCTTTTCTTCCAATTTATTGTTTTCTTTTGTTTCTAACTCTTCTAAAATGTGCGTTAAATTTTTACTAGAAAGTGGATTTCCAGGTATGATGATGTTGCTTGTATAGTAACTCTTTTTCAACTCGATGTTCTTCTCTTTGTTATAAGTCGTTTTACTTTTTTTCTCGTACATAATATTTATAGCATTTTTCTTTTTATTCTTATTTTGTAAAAATGCTTCCTTGTTTTTTATTTCCTTTTGTAAAAGAAAATAACTTTGATAAGAAAAAAAAGAAAAGACTAAGAATAATAAAGTTACTATTATTAAAGTCTTTTTCTTTTTCATAGAATCACCAATAAAATATATTAGAATTCTTTCTTATTTATACCATTATTTTTCTATTTTTTTGATACCTAGTTCATCGAGTTGTTTTTCCTCTACTTCGTTAGGACAATCGCTCATTAAATCACTTGCAGAAGAAGTTTTTGGGAAAGCGATTACATCACGAATGTTTTCTGTTTCTGTAAGAAGCATAGTTAAACGGTCAAATCCAAGAGCAAGTCCTCCGTGCGGTGGAGCACCATATTTTAAAGCTTCTACAAAGAAACCAAACTTGCTTTCTATTTGTTCTTGTGTAATTTCTAAAGCTTCAAACATCTTTTCTTGTACCTCTTCTTTGTGAATACGAATGCTTCCTCCACCTGCTTCATAACCATTGATAATAATATCATAAGCTTTGGAATAACAATGTGCTTTATCTGTAATTAACTTATCTACATCTTCATCCTTAGGCATAGTAAATGGATGATGCATTGCTAAAAATCTACCTTCTTCCTCACTATATTCAAAAGATGGAAAATCAGTAACCCAAAGCAATTTATACTCTCCTTTTTGAATCAAGTTTAAATCTCTACCAAGTTTTGTACGTAAAGCACCAAGAGAAGTTTTGGTTGTTTTATAAGCATCCGCAACAATTAGTACTAAATCGTTATTTTCTAAATGAAGTTTTTCTACTAAAGCTTCTTTTTCTTTATCCGTAATCACTTTAGCAATCGATCCAGTCATTTCCTCCAAAACTTTTAAGTAAGCAAGTCCTTTTGCTTTATAAGTCTTTACATACTCTGTTAATTTATCTAAATCTTTTCTAGAATATT
>CAZWZO010000036.1:0-7448 GCA_964638525.1 uncultured Muribaculaceae bacterium
AAAAAAAGAACTACTTTTTACTCATATCAAAGTAAAAGGTCGTTCCTTTATTCTTTATACTATCTACACCATAATTAAATTGATGTTGTACCAAAATATTTTTCACAATGGAAAGTCCAATTCCCGTTCCCAAATAAAGTCTTGAATGGGTCTTATCGCATTTATAATATTTATCCCATATATATTTAATTTCTTTTTTATCGATTCCTCTTCCTGTATCTCGAATCAAAACTCTATAAGAATCTTTATTCTTTATTACTTCAACAAATACTTTTTTATCTTCTCCTGTATAGTTAATTGCATTGTTAATTAAATTATACATAACTTGTTGCATTCTTTTTTTATCAGCATAGACTTTCATTTTCTTTTCTTCTTTATAAGAAATATCGTATCCTTGTTCTTTATAAATATCATAAGTTTTAACAATATCTTTTATAAATTCATTTAAGTCAAATTCTTCATAATTTAATTTCATTTCTTTGCTTTCTAATTTCGTTAAGTCCAAAATATCATTTACTAATAAATTTAATCGATCGGACTCTTCTATAATTACATTTAAATTTTCTTCTCTTTTTTTATCATCTTTATAAGTTAAATCACGAACCATTTCAGCATAAGCTTTAATCATAGTAAGAGGTGTTTTCAAATCATGAGAAACGTTTGCCATGAGTTCTTGTCTTATAGCATCTGTTTTTTCTAGGGAATCTCTTGCTTGATTTAACGTATCCGCAAGGGCATTGATTTCTTCAATATCACTATTCTCATCAAAAGTAACATTAAAATCCCCTTTTGCAAGTTTTAAAGCAGAATTATTAATTTCTTCTATCGGCCTTGATAACCTTTTTGAAAGATAATAAGCTACGACAAAAGATAAAATCAATACTAAAATCGTAACATATAACAATTGTTTCTTTAATGTTTCTACCGTAGAGTCTACAGGTAATAAAGACATATTTACAAAAGCGTAATCGTTATCACTTAACTTAATTCCATAAAGAATTGTTTTTGTCCTTATATTTGCTTTTAATATTTTATAACTTTTTACTTTTTTGTTGCTTAGTATAAAGTTTTCCATGTAAGTAGTAAGTTGTTCGTTTTGTACTTTGCATTCTCTATTAGAACTAGAAGAAGAATAAGGAAAGGATAGATTACTATACACTTGAATACAAGCATTGGTCTTATAACTAATCTCATCAAGTTCACTATAAAAATCTTCTTTACTATAAGCACTTTGTATTTTCGTTACAATATTTTTTAATTCTTCTTTTTTAGAAAATTCATAAAACTTCGCTAAAGAAACAATTTGAAACAACCATAAGAAAATAAGAATCGCTAAAGAAAAAACAATTAGGTAAAACCAAACTCGAATGTGAAGAGATTTAGTCTTTTTCGATTTCAAATTTATATCCTACACTTCGAACAGTTTTAATTAAATCTCTATATTTACCTAATTTATTTCTAAGCATTTTAATATGGGTATCAATAGTACGATCGTCTCCAAAAAAATCATATCCCCATATTTTAGATAGCAATTGTTCACGGGATAACGCTACATTCTCATTTCTTGTAAAATAAGTAAGCAAATCATATTCCTTTGGTGTTAGTTCTAATTCTTTGTTTTCAATTTTTACGGTATGAGATTTATAATTAATTACTAGATCTTTATACTTGTATTCTTCCACATCCTCATTTCCATTTCGTTTTAGTACAGCTTTTACTCTGGCGACAAGTTCTTTAGGCGAGAAAGGTTTGGTAACATAGTCATCAATTCCTAAATCAAATCCAGACAACTTGTCGTATTCTTCTCCACGTGCAGAAAGCATAATGATAGGAACACTTGAAAAATTCTTGATTTCTTTTACAGCACTGAATCCATCCATTTTAGGCATCATAATATCCATAACAATTAAATCTATGTTTTTATGGATCTTTACCATTTCAATAGCGTCCATTCCATTTGATGCTTCTAAAACTGTATAGCCCTCGTTTATTAAATATTCCTTTATTACATCACGAATTAATTTTTCATCATCTACGACTAATATATGCATACTTCTCACCTCTACCTATAATTATAACGATATTTGTGTATTCTTTGTGATAATTAATAAGAAAAATACATATTTTTCCTTTTTTCGTTGTCCAAAGTTGTCTTTTCTCCGTGACCAGGATACAAAACAATATTTTCTTTGATCTGTTTTATTTTTTGAATCGATTTTAACATCACAGCAAAATCTCCACCTTCTAAATCACATCTTCCTATACTACCATTAAAAATAAAATCACCAACAAACATAACCTTTTCTTCTTTAAAATAAAAACTAATGCTATCTTCTGAATGTCCAGGATTCAAAAAGACTTCAAAAGAAAAAGGACCAAACGTATAGGCTTTTTCTTCTAAATTAAAAAAGCTATATACAAGACTTTTATCAAAATAAGAAAGCGCTCCTACATGATCAAAATGATGGTGAGTAATCAGTACCGCCTCCACCTTTTTATCCTTTATTTTTTCTTTAATCTTAAAGAAATCTTCTCCTGGATCAATGACAAGACAAGAATTTTCTATTGTAAGTATATAACAATTTTCTTCCAAATATCCCGTTTTTACTCTTTCTATTTTCATACTCTTCTCCTAAAAAAATTTCATATTTTTAAATAAATGTTTTGCTTCGGGTTCAATAGGTATATTTTTACTTTCTTCTTCGTTTAATATTCTTCTTACGCTACCAACATTTTTTGTCTGCATAGAAAGAACGACTTCTAAGGATGCGAATCTTTCTATAGTTTGAAAAAAATCCTCATCCATATTGAAAAGATTAGCATTCAACCTACGATAAGCATCTTCTATTGTAATAAAATCAAGTAATATTTCTTCTACTGTATGATAGTAACGTTTCTTTTTAGGATACACTTCCATATCTTCTATCTCTTCATCTGTAAAAAATTCATTTCCTATCATATGGTATCTAGGATCATATAAGTTTTCTTCTTTTATTTTTTCTTCAATTGTTTCATAAGTAATCATCTTTTTCACCTCTAATTGTCCCCTATTATAATACAAAAGAGAAAATTAGACAATAAAAAAGACTATTTCTAGTCTATTCAATAACCTTTACAAAATCAGGATTTCCTAAATCCTTTTTCCATCTACTATAGTAATCTTTGTATCCATAGAAAATATCATTGGTTAATTGGTTGTATCTATACAATTTAAAATTTGTATAGCTTGGGGTAAAGTCGGTATAAACAAACTCAGCTGTAATATCTGAAATATCAATTGTTGTTTTTCCATCTTTTACGGTTTTATTTATATTTAATCCTACCATAAGCCCTGTAATATTCTCTACATTAATCTGTCCAGACAAAAAGTTACCAAGAGAGTAAATAACAAGAGTCTTTCCTACATATTCAATTGGTTCAATTACATGTGGATGTGCCCCTATAATAATATCGACTCCTAAATCAGATAGGTATTTGGCAATACGTGTTTGCTCTTCATCAATGCCACCTTCGTTGTATTCTGTTCCCCAGTGCATAGCAACCATAACTACGTCCACCTTATCTCTTACTCTTTCTATATCTGCCTTAGCAAGTTCATCACTATAAGCATTTACATAGTATTCCTGACCCTTTGGAGCAGGAAGCCCATTGTCTACAGTTGTATAAGAAAGCATAGCATATTTAATACCATTCTTTTCTCCTATTTTTGCTGTATCTCTTTCTTCAAAAGAAGAATACGTTCCAGCCCAATAAACATCTTTTTGCTTTTTCCAATATTGAATCGAATTATCCAAAGCTTGCGTTCCACGATCCATACTATGGTTATTAGCAAGAGATACCATATTAAATCCAGCATCCAAGAAAGCATCCCCTACTTCGTAAGGAGAATTAAATTGTGGATAAGTAGAAAGTCCTAATTCCTTTCCACCTAAAATTGTTTCTTGATTATAGTAAGCTAAATCATATTGTTTAATTAATGGTTTTACATTCTCAAGCATTTTTTTAAAATCATATCCACCATTAGAAGTTCTAGCATCATAATATACCGAACTATGTATCAAACAATCTCCAACCATAATCATAGAAGCTGTATATTTTTCTTCTTTCTTCTTTTCTACCTTTTTTTCCTCTTTTTTAGGTTCTTCCTTTTTATTTAAAGAGACATAACTATAACAAGAAATTCCCGCCACAATAGCTATAAGTAGTACAATTAAAAGAATTTTAAATGTTTTCTTCAGCTTTCTTTTTTTTCTATGTTTTGACCTCATATATACCTCACTTATCTTACCTTACCTACTCGATTACTTTATGTTGTTTATTTTCTTTCTAAACTCCAAATCGCTTCTTACCATATCATCTAAATTGTATTTAGGTACCCATCCCAGTAGTTCTTTTGCTTTTTCATTGGATGCGATTAATTTAGCTGGATCCCCTTCTCTTCTAGCTGCATATTCATATTTTACATCTAAGTATTTGGAAACGACATCTACAACTTCTTTTACGCTGTAGCCTTCATTTGATCCCAAATTAACAAGTAAACTCTTTTTATTTTTTACTAAATATTCTGCTCCAAGAACGTGAGCGCACGCTAAATCGGATACATGAATATAATCACGAACACAAGTACCGTCCTTTGTATCATAATCCTTACCATATATATCTAAATGATCTCGAATCTTAAGACCTGCCTGGATTGCAACTGGAATTAGATGAGTAAGTACATCCTTCTTTAAACCAATTTCTAAAGAAGCATCGGCACCTGCTACATTAAAGTATCTAAATATACAGTAATGCATATCATAAGCGTTACATACCCACTTAATCATATTTTCACTTGCTAGTTTAGAAGCCCCGTATGGATTAATTGGATCCAAGTAATCTTCTTCCTCGCAAATTCCTTTTTTACTGTCTCCATAAACAGCTGCTGTAGAAGAGAAAACAACATTCTTAATATGATACTCAGTCATTACTTCCAGCATCAAACGTACTCCCTCTACATTGTTATAATAATACTCCAAAGGTTTTTCTACACTTTCAGGAACAATCAACTTTGCCGCGAAATGCATAACAACATCAAATGGTTTTTTACTACATTCTTCTTTAAATACACGATCTAAATCTTCTTTTTTTGTAATATCTCCTAAATAAAACTTTGCTTCTTTATGAACAAACTCCTTATATCCTGTTGATAAATTATCCATAACTACAACTTCATGCTTTGCCCGAATAAGTTCATAAACAGCATGAGAACCTATATATCCAGCTCCACCAATTACTAATACTTTCATTTTATTCCTCCTATACTAATGACATTATACCTTATTTTTTTTAAGTAGACAAGCATACAAAAAAGACTTATAAGATTTCATAAGTCTTTTTATTCTATTTATTTAATACTACACCATTTGTAGATTGATTTACAGTAGGTGTATAAACACTACCCATAAACCAAACCTCTCCAGAGGATTTATCACGAATAATATACATATATGGATTTTCAAAAGTCAAATCTATTGTCTCAACAGGTACATCATAAAGATGATCAAATCCACATCCTGATGAACCTCTTCCAGCCATGCTTGTTACGGCAGCAGCTTTAATACCTTCATTTGAAAATTCGATTGTTGCTTTATGTGTAGCATCGGCAATAAAGCTATTCTTTGCACTTGTTAATTTAGATAAGTCTGCTTTTCCTTCTTCAAAAGCATCCTTCATTCCAAGTGTTTCTAAATCTGCAATTAAACTTAAATTATCACTATAATTAAATACAGGAACCGAACCCTTAATATTGGTAATCTTTCCTTTTGCATAGTTTTCTAATTTAATTTCTTTTAATTTACTTATAATAGAAGATAAATCTTTAGCTTTTACTTTTTGAATATAACTACTTAATTCTTCTTTTACAGGCATAATACCAACGTATTGTAAAGTTGTACCATTGTATTCTTTTAAATCTTTAGCAAAAACTTTTACATTATCATCATGATATTCATAGAAATCTGTAGATACTTTTTCCGTCTTATACCCTTCGTCAATTTCTTTTATATAATGATTTAAATACGTGTCGACATCTTCATAATCGTAATCGTCTCCACATTGTTTCTTACTTAACCAAGCTTTATATTCTTCCCCAACTGTCTTTCTAATGTTTTCTTCGCCAAGATCACCTACAATGTCATAATTATTAAGGGTAGCAGCAAATTCAACGCCTCTTGCTTTAATTGCTTTATTATTAAATTGTATCGTTCCATAACTATCTTCATCAATAACTGGAACAGAATCACTATAGTTTTCATGATCGAAATTAACATAATATTCATCACTAGTATGATTTGTATCCGCTTGAATATTTTTAACCCAATTCATATCAATTGCCAAAGCATTCGCAAGAACAAAATTAAAATCTGATACATCGTCATATAAACTATCAATTAAACCAAGTGTTTTATTCTTAACCCACTTATTTATATTGTTTGCAGTAGCAAAAGAATCTTCTACTACCTCTGCGTTGTATTTTGTTTTTAATTTAGAAGCATACTCTTTATTGATTGTCTTTGCAAAAGTATCTCTTACAAATAAAGCATTTGCAAAAGACATATTTCTAGAATTTGTATATTTTTTTGCTTCATATTTTCCAATAATCGCATCAATTTGTTTCTTGGTATTTCCATCGGATCCTTCTGAAAGCATTTCTAAGGCATACTTGATAGAAAGTGGACTATATACCTTATTTTTTCCTTGATTTTCTAACTTTAAAAATGCTAAGTCAAATTCACTTAAATCGTTTCCTGTCATTTCATACTCAGATTTTACTTCTTTCTTATTTGCTTTTATACTCTTTTCTGATTTGTTAAAGAATAGAAAATAGCAACCAACACCCACACCGATTACAAGAATAAGTACAAGAAGCACAATAATAATCTTCTTCTTGGATTTTTTCTTTTTCTTGTTTTCTTCCATAACTAACTCTCCCTTCTCTTATAACCTCATCTTACCATTTATCTTTTTTTAAGTCTACAAATATATAAAAAAGACCTACGTATATTTTTACTTTACGTAAATCTTTTATCGTTTGTACTCCATTCTTCTTTTCTTTGCATAGGTTTTTATAGCTTCTTTTGGATAGCTGTTTTCTCTTTCTAAATGAAAGATTGCTTTTGTTGTTTCCATTAATTCTTGATTTCCTGCATCCATAAGACTAGAAAAAAGTTCTGGATAATCATAGCCTTCTAAATAAACAAAATTTTTAACACGATTATTCATAACGGCTTCTTGATAACTTTTGGAAGAATCATTTCCTAAAAGTTCCATGCGATTTAATGTTAAGTACATCGTATTTAACAAAGAGGCTTTATTAAAATTTGCACTATAAATTCCCTCTTCTACATATTTCTTGGTTCCTAAAACTGGATTCATTTTTTCGGATAAAATCATACTTTTAGTCAAGG
>CAZWZO010000037.1:0-7419 GCA_964638525.1 uncultured Muribaculaceae bacterium
TTTTTTATTCTATAAAGGTTTTGTTTTCAAATCTCCACACTTTGGAAACACTATCCGTGGAGCACTTTTTATTTACTTTTTTTAAGAAATATGCTATAATGTAGAAACGAAAGTTAGTAAGGGGGAAACTATGATTACAGATTATGAAGTAATAAAAGAAAAGGATGAAAAGAATACATTACTTATTCATGAGGAAAACGGTAAAAAGACAAGAGTAAGTTTTAAGGAAAATGATCCAGTTGAGGATAGTGTGATTCATAGCAATAAAATGGAGTATCTTAGAACCAAACTATACTATTTAAGGAAAAGTATAGAAAAGTCTACAAAAGCAAATAAAACTTTAAAAAATATGTCTATTTTTCTTGGAATAGCTTGTACATGTACATCGCTATATTTAATGGTTTTGCCTTTTACAACTATTCTGTTAAATACAGGTTCAAAGGCATTAATTTCTGCTGCGTCTTTAGTTGGTTATATGGTTGTTTATTCTAATATAAAACAATATAAAGCGGATAAAAAAACAATTAGAAAAATGAGGGAAAATATAAAGTACATAGAAAAAATAGGTTTAGAAGAAGAAAAGCAAGAAAAAAATACATATTTAACTAGAAAAAACACACATAAAGTTTCTGTGAATGTAGACAAAATTGCCTTAGATTGTGAAAATACATGTAATGATATTTGGTATAATTTAAATAAAGATACTTGCATTAGAAAAGTAGAAAAAGCAAGAAACACTAAAAAAGCATATAAAGAGTTAGAAAAAATATATGCTCCAATTACAACAAATAAAAAGGCAACGGATATTTATATAAGAGAGAAAGTATTAAAAAAGGAAAGATAGTATGAATGAGAAAAAACATTTTGAACATTGTATAAAAGAAACAAGAAAGAAAGCGGAGCAACTTGCCCAGTCGGAACTTATTTATCACACTTTAAAAATAGGTATGTTTTCATTTACAATTTCTTTGTTTTTTGGTGGTGTATTTTTTCAAGCCCTATATGGAAAGGTAACAGCAGGCGTAGCGGGCATTTATGTTATAACAGCTTTATCTTCCTCTTTTAGTGCTTACTTTTTACATGGAGAAAAAGAAATTAAAAAAGAAGCAAAATTGGTACGTCGCATTTTAAAACAGCAGGAAACAGATTACGAAAAATACAAAGAACCTTCTAAAATTAAAAATTTACATATATGGCAAAGCCACAGAGAAAATATAGCCAATCAGTTGTATCATGTAAACAAAGATAAAATCCAAAAACGCATTTCTAAAGAAAAAGAAAACAGCACAAAAGATCTTTTTCCAAAATATGTACAGGAAATGTATCCAAATATAAATTCAAGTATAAAAGCCCTTGCTTTAGATAAAGCAAAGTGTAAAGTATTAAAATAGTGTAATTGGATATGAAAAAGAAAGAAGAAAAAGTATTTAGAAAGAAGGGGAAAATATGTTTAGAAATAAGAAAAGTAATCCTTCACAATTTGCAAGAAAAGATACCTTGGATGATGTTTTACTATTGTTTTATGATGTTATGCTCTATGGCAAGCAAATAGAATCTGCTAAAGAAAAAGAAGAAATTGAAGCCAGCTATTTTGCAATGTGTTTGTTATTACCAAGCGAGGAATTTGATTTAGTAGTAAATAGTTATGGTGGATTAGAAGAAGCTTATAAAGATCACAAAAAAATAAAAGAAATCGCCAATCGTTTTTTTGTAGAAGAAGAGTTAGTTCGATGTAGAATCGTTGACAAACTAAGCGAAGACAAAGAAGAAGCCGAATGGAAAGATCCAGTAGAAAGTGCACAAGATGCTTTGTTAGAAAGTCTTGAGGTACAGGAGGCAAAAAATTCTTTTGGAAATAGGACTAGATTTAAACTTTTAGAGAAAAAGATAAAACGAGGAAGAAAACATTATTAGTCTAGGATTAAAAAATAAAGCTTGTAAATTCACTATTATATGATATAATAGTTGTAGCAACGAAGAGTGGGACAAAATCCCACTCTTTAAATTTGATTTGGAGGGTGTATGAAAGAAAAAATAATGGAACTTGCTAAAAATAAGCTAGAAGAATTAGAAATCTTTATTGATGATGTATATACAGAAAAAGATGGAAAAGTGATAACTATGTATATTGTACTTGATACAAAAAAGGAAGAGTTTATCGATTTGGATACTGTAGTAAAAGCAACAGAAATATTAAATGAAATTGTAGATAAAAATCATTTAGCAGAAGATATTGATGTTTTAGATATTTATGCAAAGGAAAAAGGAGAGATTTAAGATGAATGGAAAAGATTTTATTAAAGCTGTAGATAATATAGTAAAAGAAAAAGGAATCAAAGCAGATGTTGTATTTGAAGCTATGGAGTTAGCTTTAACGGCTGCTTATAAAAAGAATTTTGATGGAGATCAAAATGTAAAAGTAGAAATTAATCGAGACAATGGTATGATTCGAGTATTTTCTTATAGAGTTATTGTAGAAGAAGTAGAAGATGATATTTTTGAAATTTCTTTAGAAGAAGCAAAGAAAATTGATCCTTCTAAAGAACTAGGAGATACAATTGATACCGAAGTAACGCCTAAAGACTTTGGACGTGTTGCTGCGGCTACAGCTAAACAAGTTATTGTACAAAAAATTCGTGAAGCAGAAAGAAATTCAATTATGGAAGAATTTGGTGACAAACAAGATGAACTTATCGTTGGAACGGTTGCTTTAGAAGATACAGATAATTACTTTATTGATCTTGGTAGAACGAATGGTATTTTACCTAAAAAAGATTTAATTCCTGGCGAAAAAATAGAAATGGGATCAAGTATTAAGGTATACGTAACAAAAGTAGATAACAATGGAAAAGGATTACTTATTTTACTTTCAAGACGTCATTATGGTTTTTTAAAGAGATTGTTTGAACTTGAAATTCCAGAACTTTCTGATGGATCGGTTATGATCTATTCTGTAGCTCGTGATGCAGGTGTTCGTAGTAAAGTTGCTGTATACTCTGAAAACGATCGTATTGATCCAATTGGAGCTTGTATTGGTGAGAAGGGTAGCCGAATTGCTAGTATTTTAAAAGAACTTGGAAATGAAAAAATTGATGTAATTCGTTATGACAAAGATCCAGCTGTTTTTATAGCAAATGCTCTTTCTCCAGCTAAGGATGTAAATGTAATTATTACAGATCCTAAAAAACAAGAAGCCATCGTTGTTGCAGATGGAGATAACTTCTCTTTAGCAATTGGTCGTAGAGGACAAAATGCAAGATTGGCAAGTAAATTAACACACTACAAAATCGATATCAAAACAAAAGAAGAAGCAAGTGAACTTGGAATCGTTATTCGTAGTGAATAGGAGGGTGCGATGAAAGAAAAGAAAATACCTATGCGTACTTGTGTTATTACAAGAGAACGTCTTCCTAAAAAAGAATTACTAAGAATTGTTCGTACTCCAGAAAAAACGATTGAAGTAGACACTTTAGGAAAGTTAAATGGAAGAGGTGCATATATTAAGAAAGATCTTGCCACTTTAGAAAAAGCAAGAAAATCTAAAGCTTTAGAAAGGCATTTAGAATGTAGTATTCCTAATGAGGTATACGAGAAAATAGAAGAAATAATAAATCAATAGAAAAGGATAGGTGATATAAATGATGAGTGTTTTAGAATATGCTATGGATGTTTCAAAAAGCACAGAAGAAATCTTTAAATTATGTGATAAGTTAGAGATTCAAGTAGAAAATGAAGATTCCATGCTTAGTGAGGATGATATTATCTTACTAGATAATGAAATACAAGATAGCGAAGATTATATCGTTTCTGAGGAAGAAGAAGAGGAACGCAAAGAAGATGAGCTTATTGAAACCGTGGATAGAATTGTAGAAGAAGCGGCCATCGATATAGATAAAACTATCACAAAGAAACAAAAGGTAAAGAAAAAACCTGTAAGTAAAAAGAACGATGAATTCTTAAAGCAAAAGAAAGAAATATATAAACATCGTGAAAAGTTGCAAAGCAATACAGAAAATACAAGTGTTGTAGTGTACAAAGACGGTATGACAGTACGAGATTTGTCTGAAACTATGAAGATTAATCCAGCTGAATTAATAAAAAAATTAATTTCTCTTGGGGTAATGGCTAATTTAAACTTTGCCCTTGATTTTGATGTTTGTGAAATATTAGTAGCGGATTATAATAAGATTTTAAAAAGAGAAGAACAAACGGATATCAACGATTTTGAAAACTACGAAATGTTAGATGACGAGAAGGATTTATTACCTCGTCCACCTGTTGTAACAATTATGGGACATGTAGATCATGGCAAAACTTCTTTACTTGATGCCATTCGTAAGACAAACGTAGTAGAAAGCGAAGCCGGTGGTATCACACAGGCCATTGGTGCTTATCAAGTAAAATGTAACGATGAGTTGATTACTTTTATTGATACTCCTGGCCATGAAGCCTTTACAGAAATGCGTGCTAGAGGTGCTTCTGTTACAGATATTGTTATAGTAATTGTTGCTGCAGATGATGGTGTTATGCCTCAAACTAAAGAAGCAATTGATCATGCAAAGGCTGCAGGTGTTCCTATTATTGTTGCAGTAAATAAAATGGATAAACCAGATGCAAATCCAGATAAAGTTTTAACAGAGTTATCTGAGTATGGACTTACACCAGAACAGTGGGGTGGAGATGTTATTGTTAACAAGATTTCTGCTAAAACACATGAAGGAATTAAAGAATTATTAGAATCTGTACTTTTGGTGGCTTCTATGCAAGAGTTGAAAGCTAATCCTAATCGTTATGCTTCAGGTGCTGTTTTAGAGGCTAGAATGGATAAACATAAAGGATGCATTGCTAGTATTTTAATTCAAAATGGTACGCTTCGTTTAGGAGATCCTATTGTAGCAGGTACTTGTTATGGTAAAATTCGTACTTTAAAAAATGATAAAGGAATGGATGTAGCGTATGCACTTCCTTCTACACCAGTTGAAATTACAGGATTAAATGATTTACCTACCGCAGGAGATAAGTTTATGGCTTTCCAATCTGAAAAAGAAGCAAGAAGCATTTCAGAAGAAAGAAAAGAAAGAGCTAGAGAAAAAGATACCAACCGAAGCGGCCTTACTTTAGAAGATTTATTTTCTAAGATTAAAGAAGGAATTAAAGAAATCAATGTTGTATTAAAAGCCGATGTAAAAGGTAGTGAAGAAGCAGTAAAGAACTCTCTTAATAAAATTGATGTAGAGGGGGTAAAAATCAATATTATTCGTAGCGGAGTAGGTGGAATTACAGAAAGTGATGTTGTCCTTGCTAATGCTTCTAATGCCATTATTATAGGATTTAATGTAAGACCAAGTAATAAAACAACCGAACTTGCAAAAGAATATGGTGTAGATATTCGTCTTCATGATATTATTTATAAAGTTGTTGAAGAGATGGAAGACGCCATGAAGGGAATGCTTGATCCAGAGTACGAAGAAAAAATAACAGGTCATGCTGAAATTAGAAAATTATTTAAGTTCTCCAAAGTTGGTATTATTGCTGGATGCCATGTTACAGACGGAGAAATTAATAACAACTCAAAAGCAAGAGTAATCCGTGATGGAGTGGTTATCTATACTGGTAGTATTAAATCGGTTCAAAGAGAAAAAGACCAAGTTAAAACTGTAAAGAAGGATATGGATTGTGGTCTTACTTTAGAAAACTTCCAAGACTTAAAAGAAAATGATGTAATTGAAACTTTTGAATTAGTTGAGATTAAACGATGAATCAAATCAAATTAGAAAGATTAAATCACACTTATGCAAAAGAAATTAGCTCTATTTTATTAACAGAAGTAAAAAATAGAGCTTTGCATTTTGTTACCATTACAGGATGTAAGATTACAAATGATTTAAGTTTTGCTAAGGTGTATTACACCGTTTTGGAAGAAGAACAAAAAGAAGAAATAGATAAGGAATTAAAAAAAGCTGCTCCTTTTATAAGAAGCAAGCTTGCTAGCAAAATAGATTTAAGACATACACCAGAACTTCATTTTATTTATGATGATTCTATTGATTACGGAAAGAAAATTGAAGCAAAGATAAAAGAAATAAAAAACGAACAATAATAATGTTCATTTTTTATTTCTTTTTGTATATGACTTTGCGTTTGTTTTCTACGTAAGACTGTAAGGCGTAAATCTTGTCTTCGTCCTCAATTGTTAGTGGCTCCGTGTAATGTTCCTGTTCAATCTGCATTTTTACGTAATATTCTTCTGCGAAAGATTTAAGCTTTTCATCTACAGATAAATAGCGCATGGCTTCAAAAACACAATTATTTTGATCACGTTTTAATAGTAAATCCAATAATTTGAATTGATGAAACTCTTTCCCAGAAGTTTTAAGAACCTCCCCTTTAATCAATGTTCTATTTTTTATAAAACTAGCTATATAATAACAATTAATTTCTTCTTCACTTATATTTGATTGTTCTTTCGCTAAAGAGATAGATCTGTGTAAGATATGGGTTGGAGAACTTACATGTCTTTTTCCGCCACTAAAAATATTTAAATAATCTTCTATACAGTTTTTAAACAATTTTTCTGTTTTATTAAAATGTACATTTCTTGTACTCTTATATATAATTTCTCTGTTTTCCATTTTTTCATCTCCTCTCCTTTACGGCATGTCAGTAATTATAACATTTCTTATTTGTTTTGTCAAAGAATTTCTGTTATAATCAAACAAAAGAGGGAAACATATGGATGGTATAATTGTTATAAATAAAGAAGAAGGCTACACAAGTAGAGATATAGTAAATATTGTATCGAAGCAATTGCATACAAAGAAAGTTGGTCATACAGGAACGCTGGACCCAATGGCAAAAGGTGTATTGGTTTTAGGTGTTAATCAAGGTACGAAGATTATCGAGTATTTAATGGCCGATAAGAAAGAATACATCGCTTCTGTACAATGCGGTATTTTAACGGACACTTTAGATACAACAGGGCAGATTTTAAAACAAGAGGAGAAATTTGTATTAAAAAAAGAAGAGGTAGAAAAAACACTTCAATCCTTTCTTGGAAAGTCTAGACAAGAAGTCCCTAAATATTCTGCGATTCATGTAAACGGAAAAAGACTATATGAATACGCTAGAGAAAATATAGAGGTTTCTCTTCCAAAAAGAGAAATCAAAATCACTAAGATTCAGTTATTAGAGTGTTCTACTTCTACTTTTTCTTTTTTAGTAGAGGTTTCTAGTGGAACGTATATTAGAAGTTTGATTCGTGATATTGGTAAAAAATTGAATATCTTATGTACTATGTCTGCTCTTACAAGAACAAAAGAAGGAATCTTTTTTATAGAAGATGCTTATACATTAAAACAAATAAAAGAAAAAGAATATACCATGCTTTCCTTAAAAGAAGCTTTAAAAAATTATAGGCAA
>CAZWZO010000038.1:0-7264 GCA_964638525.1 uncultured Muribaculaceae bacterium
TCAATTTGGAGGGCCTAGTCGGATTTGAACCAACGATCAGGGAGTTGCAGTCCCACGCCTTACCACTTGGCTATAGACCCATAACACTTAATAAGTGTATCAAGTATTTTATAAAATGTCAATTGTTTCTTTTTCGCTTTCCTTTTCTACTGTTGTTTTTGCTTTCTTTTTACCTTGTTTTATAATCCCAATTATTAAGAAAATAGAAATCAAAAAAAGTAAAACTGGCAAGAGATAAATAATAATATTAGGAAGATGAAAAAGACACGCTATAAGTTCAAGTAATAAAAACAAAACACATACAACTACCAATAAATTATCATACTTTATCATCTTATCACCACTACTATTATAAATTTTATTTATTTATCTGTCAATTTATTACAAAAAAAGAAGACCTAGTCTTCTAAATTACAATAAACATTTTGTACATCGTCTATGTCTTCTAAAGCTTCTACAAGACCGTAAACCTTTTCACTTGTCTCTTCGTCTAATGAAACTTGATTGTTGGCAATATAAGTAACTTCACTTGTTAAAAATTCATTTACTCCAAGTTGTTCCAAGCCTTCTTTTACTTTAATAAAGTCTTCTGGTGTTGTATAAATAACATAACTATCCTCTTCTATAGAAAAATCAAGAGCACCATTATCAAGTACATTCATCATAACCTCATCGGCATCCAAGTCTTTATTTATAGCAATAACTCCCTTACGTTCAAATAAATAACTAACGGATCCATCGGTTCCAAGGTTTCCTCCCCTTTTTGTAAAAGTACTTCTTACTGAAGAGGCCGTTCTATTACGATTATCCGTAAGACAATCAACCATAAAAGCTACACCACTTGGTCCATATCCTTCGTAACGGATTGCTTCATAATCTTCTCCGCCTTGTGCTCCTTTTGCTTTATCAATTGCCTTTTGAATGTTATCCTTAGGCATGTTTTGGCCCTTTGCTTTTTCTACAACCATACGAAGTTGTGCATTCATGTCCACATCAGGACTTCCACTTTTAGCCGCAACATAAATTTCTTTTGCTAATTTTTGAAATACTTTACCACGTGCTGCGTCTATTTCTCCTTTTTTTCTTTTAATTGTAGACCACTTAGAATGTCCACTCATCTAAATCCCTCCTAAATAATCAATTAAAACGGGTGCTAAAATCATAAGAAGCATAAGCGGTATAAAGAAAATAACCGATATAACACTTACTTGAATTGGAATCTTAGATATTTTAGCCTTCGTTTCCATAATTTTTTTATCACGAATATAATCAATTTGGTTATACATCGTTTCAATAATACTATTACCAAATATATTTGATTGTTGTGCATTTAATATTATGTTGTTAATGGTATTGGATGGTATTCTCTTTTTTAAATCTTCTAAAACTTCATTTAAAGACTTACCATATTTCATATCATCTAGTGATTTTCTTACTTCCTCAGATAACTCTGAATCTATGTTTTTACTCGTAACTTCTAATGCATTTTTCAAACTTCTTCCTGATTCAAGGGATAAAGTCAAAACTTCAAAGAAATACATAGCTTCACTATCCAACTTTTCTCTTCTACGATTTATTTTTCTATCAATCGTAAACTTTGGTAAGAAAACATAATATAAAAATGTACAAATTGGAGCAAGTAAATATCCTCCATCAATTAGATATATTAACACAAAAAACAAAAATAGAGAAGTAAAAACTCGAATATTTAAGAAATCTACAGCGTCATAAGTATTTTTATATCCAAGTAAATCAATTTTCGCTTGCATAGCGGCAATGGTTTCTTTTCTATAAATTTTTCTAGAAACATCCGTTGCTTTTGTACTTTTTTTATTTGCCATATTCTCACTCCTTAATATTCATAATTTTCTTTACTATTAATATATAAACGACATAAAGTGTAACAATCACAAGTAGTAATACAATACCAAGTGGATGTTTAAACATTGGTACAAAGTAAGATGGGTTTAAAGCAAAGATAATGGCATAAAGGACAATAGGCATGGATACCAATATCTTATGAATAGCTCTTGCTGAAGCTGTTAAAGATTTCAATTCTTCTTCCATTTTTCTTGAATTAAAGAAACTTCTTTCTATAGAGGAAAATACTTTTACAATGTTTCCACCTGTTTTATTTAAAATTGTAAGTGAAGTCGTAATATATTTTACTTCTTCAATATTTACCCTCTTAGAGAATCTAGAAAAGACATCTTCTAGAGAAAGTCCAAAAGTAAGATCAATATACATCTTCTTAAACTCATTACTAATTGGCCCTGTTAATTCCTCACTTACTATTTTTATAGCCTGCATAGTACTTCTTCCTGATTTAAAAGAGTTATTCATAATAATTACAGCCTTTAATATATCATTCTTTATGGTTATTTCTAATATTTTCTTTTTTGCCATTAAGAACATATCTGGAATGAAAAAACCAAATAAGAAAGAGCCAAACAATTGAATAAAAGTCATAGGTTTATATCTTAAAACATCCGATACAATCACAACAAGTAAGAAAGCAATACCTGTAAATATCTTTAACGAGATATAATCCATAGCTTCTTCTGGAATTATCTTTGTTTTGTCTGTATATCTTTCATATTTTAAACTATACTTATTAAATATTTTTATCTTTTTTAATCTTTTTGAAAGTGCACTTCTCATTTTCAAAAAGACATAATTACAGCGATCAAAGTAGGATGCAGATGAATCAAGAATGCTATCGATGGTATATTTTTTTATTCTTCTTTCATAACGAGAAGCTACAGTTAGTTTCATAAGAAAAACAGCTGCAACTAAAAGTGTTACTATAATTAGTATCTGAATAATAAATACATAAGTATCATACTGAATCATCTGTATATCCCTCCTTTTTATTTATTGGTTTCGCTTACTCTTTCTACACTATGTAGATAATACTCTCCTTTTTCTAAATAGAACGTATATTTATAAGAAGAAAGCATGTCTTTGAAGTCTTGAACAATAGCCTTTTCATCTAAATCTTTCGCATCAAGAGTTACAACTAAATTATCCTTTTTCTCCTCCGCATTTTTATATACATTTAAAACCATTTTTCCATCTACCTTGTCATATTCTCCATAGTATGCTTTTTCTACAATTTCAATACGATTACTATATCTAGAAGCACTTTCTATAGAAGAACCATAATAAGGTTGATACGTTCCATTACATTTGTTATAGTTTTTAACTTCATAATTGTTCTTTTTTTCATTGAAATTTGCTAAAGACAAATAACACATTCCATCACTTCCTAAAGAAGTATCCTTATACGTTACATCTTTACCAAATATTTTTTCAATATTCTTTTTTACAATTCTTTTTGGAATTTCTACATTGTCTTTTTCTAAATATTTCTTACTATCAACAAGACTAAGTCCCATATATACTTTTACTTCATCTGAAATAGATTCTACGGTTTTACCAGGGCTTTCATAAAAGTATCCCATATAATTTCCAGCACTTACATTTTTAAACATAGAAACATGGCTATATAAATCTAAAACCCTTTTATCCTCTAAACTTAAAGGTTCGCCATGAAGAATGCTTACTTTGTTGTTTTCGTTTTCACTTTGATACTTTGCATAATATCTTAATCCTTGTGAAACAACAGATACTAACATCAAAATAATAAGTAAAATCATAAGAAATTGATAACGTTTTACATCGCTCTTTAATTCCTCATTTTCATCTTGTAATTCTACATTTTTAATGATTTCTTTTGTTTCTTGTTCTTCAAATAAAACTGTATTTTCTTTTTTTATTGCTTTTTTTCTTGTTGTAGGTTTTTTTGCTTCTTTCTTACTACTTGCTTTTTTTGTTGTGCTTTTTCTTACTGCTTCTGTTTTCTTTTTTTTCTCTGCCATATTAAGCCTCCTTAATTATTTTTTCTACACTTGATAGAATGTATTTATCTTCATCGAGTACAAAAGTATATTTATATTGTTGTAAGTCTTGTTTGTACTCTTTAAAAATATCTTTTTCTTCTCCAAATTTTAATGTAGTAAGTTCCTGGTTGCTTTCCATATCCTTATAAATTGTATAGCCATCTTTATTCACTACCTTTTTATACATGGATAAAGTAATTTCAAGTTGCTTATCTTTTTTTAAAGCTTGATCTATATTGGTTTTAATTTCATTATAATACGCTACACTACTGTGTCCATATGCATTTAAAACATAAGCTTGCTTTTCGTTGTCAAAACCAAAGTAAGCCATTCTAGAATCATTTCCTTCTTCTACTAAGGCTTGATCCTTATATGTCACTTCTTTACCAAATAGCTCTTTTACTTTTTCTTGTACCACTTCTTTTGGAAGAACTACGTTACCTTTATCATCTGTATATTCTTTGTTGTCTACAAAAGTTATATTGGATAAAGCCATATATATTTTAGCCTTATCGCTTATATCTTTTACTGTAACTTTATCTTTCTTATAGAAGTAGCCAAAGAAATTAGCAGCATCAAGTTGATTATTAAACACATCATACGTTTGGATTAAACTTTTTACTTCTTGACTTTCTATAGAAAGTTCTTCTTCCTTTTCCTCTTCTTTTTCTACTTCTTTTGTTTCTATAGTAGGTGTTTCTTCCTTTTCTTTATAAATCTTTGCATAAAAGTAAAGGCCTTGTGAAATAACGGATACAAGCATCAATATAATAAGTAGAATCATAAGTCTTTTAAATCCATCTAAATCAGACTTTAACTTTTTATTTTGTTCGCTTAATTCTAAATTTGTAACTGTCTTTTTTTCTTCTTTCTTATTTTTCATCCGTATCCTTCTTTCTAGTTGGGCGTTTTAAATTTGCAAAAATATCATCTATGTCATCTATACCCTTTAATTTTATTTTTTCATAGCTAAGTGGTCTATAATTGTATAAGATAAATTCTCCATCTACTTCGTGATTTGGAGTTAAACCGGTTTGTCTAAAAGCAAAAATTTCTTTTAGTTTGATTACATCTTTTTGAAAACCAATTACTTCACAAATACTTGTTACTTTTCTTCTACCATCACTAAGTCTAGATACATTTACAATAATATCAATTGCATTTTCTATATATTCACGTATAGCTTGGATTGGAATATCAATTCCTCCCATTAAAACCATTGTCTCTAAACGATTTAAAGCATCAAGTGGGGAATTGGCATGTAAAGTAGTTAAACTACCTTCATGTCCTGTATTCATAGCTTGTAGCATATCAAACGCTTCCGCTCCACGAGTTTCTCCTACAATAATTCTATCTGGTCTCATACGAAGAGAATTGATAACCAAATCACGAATGGTAATCTCTCCTTCACTTTCGTAATTCATTTTTCTTGTTTCTAAAGAAATAACATGTTTTTGTTTTAATTTTAACTCAGCAGCATCTTCTATAGTAATCACTCTTTCGTCATTCCCAATAAAACTACTTAATATATTTAAAACAGTTGTTTTACCAGAACCAGTCCCACCACAAATTAAAATGTTTAATTTCGCATGAACACAAGCTTCTAAGAAACGTGCCATATAAGGAGTCATTGTACCATTACGAAGCAAATCTTCTATATCGGACAAGTTTTCTTTAAACTTACGAATGGTAAGCACAGGTCCATTTAAACTAAGAGGTGGAATAATGGCATTAATTCTAGAACCATCTGGAAGTCTAGAGTCCACCATAGGATTGGCCTGATCAATGGTTCTTCCTAGTGGTTGTACCATCCTTTGAATGGTTCTTAAAATATGATCTTCATTAATGAAAGAAACCGTTTCATCTTTCATAACCTTACCATCAATTTCAATATAAATATCATTTGGACCATTTACCATAATTTCTGTTACATTTTTATCAGCAAGTAACTCTGTAATTGGTCCATATCCATTGATTTCATTATCAATCAAATTAAAGATATGTGTTCTTTCTAAATTACTTAAATCGTACCCCTCTAAACTCTTATCAATCTCATCGTTAATATATTCATTTAAATCCTTCTCATCTGGAACTTTGTTATCAATAATATTTTGAATAATGGTACTACGTAAATTATCAAGTAACTTTTTATCTTTAAATATTTCATAATCACTAACTTCAACAACAGGAGCTTTCTTTACGGTATTGCTATAACTAAATTCTTCTTTTAAACTCTTTTTAGCCATTATTTCTCACGCTCCTTTATAATCTCTTTTACTAAAGTTACCAAATGATCATATTCTTTTTTACCGTGAGCTTTGATTTGTCGAATCAATCCATTAAAGTTTCCATCGATTAAATATTTATCAATATCTGCGATATGCATATTTTTTCCTAGGGAATAATCAATATTTGTCTTTAATACATGTTTAATATCAAATAAGGAAAAATAATCTTTTTGAAAATCAATAGAACGATTCATAATTACTTTTAAATTATCAAATTCAATATCTTTTAAAATAGAAATAAAGTTTCTAGCATTCTTAATATCCATAAAATCATTGGTAATAATATAAAGAATAGCATCCGAAATATCCATAGTTGAAATTGTATTGTCATCAAGAGAATGAGAAGTATCTACCAAAATAACATCATATTTGTAAATAACACTATTGAACAAAAGTTCTAAATATTTAGAATCAACCTTGGATGCTTGACGTGGATCTTTAGGAGCAGGCAAAACATCTAAATATTCATTGTAACGCGTTACATAGTCATCAATTGTTTTATAACGATTGTTTTCTAAATCATCGGTTACATTGTAAATACTCTTATTTGGTTCAATATTTAAATCGAGTGCAAGGGCACCACCATATAAATCCAAATCTACTACTAATGTTTTTTGTTTTAATTCACTTAGTATATTACTTAAAATAAGAGTAACGATTGTTTTTCCTACTCCACCCTTTGTAGAAGCAACCGTCATAATTTTTCCTTTTTTTAAAGCCATATTATCCCTTCTATTCCTTTATCTTTTCTACTTTTTTTGTATCAATGGTTCCCTTATAGTAAGAAGTTATATCATAATAGTTTTTTCCAACAATAGAACCAAAAATTGATTTTATTCTTTTTGATAATTTTATTGTTACACTTTTATCATTCATATCCATTTTTTCTATCTTTATGGTTTTCTCATTTTTCATGATATAGTTTTTTACTTTTTCTTTGTTTGCTTCAATATGATTCATTTTATAATTTATTACCATCTTATTTACATCATCTAATTTATTTTTTTCATAAAATAAGTAAGAAGTATCCGTAATGTATGCAAGTAAACAAAGAAAAAGTGGAAGAAGCATTAC
>CAZWZO010000039.1:0-7141 GCA_964638525.1 uncultured Muribaculaceae bacterium
TACCAACAATAAAGTTTATGAAGGAACGCTTATTGAAAGAAAAGAAGGGTACGAAATTCCTTCCCATGGGTGTGCAGCTATAAGTCTTTATCATGATACGCAAAACGAAAATAGAAATGTAGATACATTACTTTTTACTAAAGTAACACCAAATACGGGAAAAGAACTTGTGTCTGGAATTGTATTTCCACTTGTAAAGGAAGACGGAGGTGTTTTCCAAAATGATTCCTTAATCGAAGCAAGAACCTTTATTGTTGGTAATGAAGATTTTAATGTTGTAGAGGATAGGGATGAAGTAGAAGATTATATAGAAAAACGTATGAATAATTATGAAGAACACTATAATACTTTATTACAATTACAAAGTAAAAATGGTTCTATCAAAGATGGCGCAAAAGGACACTTAAAGGCTATTAAATCACTTGTAAAAGAAGAAGTAGAAGTTTCTACTATGAAAGAACAAGCAAAGTTAATGATCAAAACTTATAAGAAAAATAAGTAAATAATATAAATAAATATTTCATATCATTAAATAGGTGAATTTATATGAGAAAGAAGTATTTATTTTTTTTAGTTATTTTTTTGTTTCCATTACAAGTCTTTGCTGTAAGTGATACCTCTTATTCTAGTATTGTTATGGATACCTCCTCTAAAAGAGTGTTATATGAGAATAATGCACATGAAGTACGAAGTGTGGCTTCTATTTCTAAAATCATGACAGCTCTTCTTGCTATTGAAAATTTAGATTTGAAAGAAAAAGTTACGGTTGGGGAAGAAGTACTTCCTATATATGGAACCAATATTTATGTAAGTGTAGGGGAAAAGATAAGTGTAAAAGATTTCCTTTATGGTCTTATGCTTAGAAGTGGAAATGATGCAGCGGTGGTTTTAGCTAAAGCGGTAAGTAAGAGTGAAGAGAATTTTGTGAAACGAATGAATCAAAAGGCTAAAGAAATTGGTATGAAAAATACTACATTTACAAATGCTCATGGTCTAGATGATGATTCTTTAGGAAATCAATCAACGGCTTATGATATGGCTTTGCTTTCTAGTTATGCAAATAAATATGAAATTTATAGAGAAATAGCAGGTACAAAGAAATATCAGACGAAGACCAATGAAAAGTCTTATGTTTGGTACAATAGAAACAAGTTGTTATCCAAATATGAATTTGCAACAGGGGGCAAGAATGGCTATACGCCTAAAGCAGGTAGAACGCTTGTAACAACTGCTACCAAAGATGAACTTTCCTTAACAGCGATTACTTTAAAAGATGATTTCGAATATGATACCCATATATCTTTGTATGAATATATTTTTCAAAACTATAAAAACTATAAGTTTATAGATGCAAGTGATTTTAATTATGAAGAAAAAAAGAATGGGGAACAACTTTATATAAAAGAGTCTTTCTCCTATCCTATGAGTGAAAAAGAATATACAAGTAGTAAAGTGGTTTTAACTATAGATACAACCAAAAAACATAAAAATAAAGATAAAGTAGGTGTGGTAAAAGTTTTATTAAAGGATAAGGTTTTATATCAGGAAGATGTATTTGTAAATATAAAGGAAAAAGAAGGATTTTTTAAGAAGATACAAAAGTTTTTTCAAAAAATATTTTAGTTGTAATCTTCCTTTTTTTTCGGTATAATTAGCAGTAGGTGATTCGATGGAACGATTACAAAAAATAATTGCTGCTTCTGGAGTGTGCTCTAGAAGAAAAGCAGAAGAACTTATTTTAAATGGAAACGTAAAATTAAATGGAGAAGTAGTAAGAGAACTAGGAACCAAAGCAAGTAGTAAAGATAAAATAGAAGTAAATGGTGTTCTTATTGGCACAGAAGAAAAAGTGTATTATGTATTAAATAAACCAAGAGGAGTAATTAGTAGTGCTCTTGATGATAAGAATAGAAAAACCGTTGTGGATATTATTGAAACCGATAAAAGAATTTATCCAGTTGGAAGATTGGATTACGATACAACAGGAATTCTTCTTCTTACAAATGATGGGGAGTTTGCCAATGCTTTGATGCATCCTAAGGGAGAAATCGATAAAGTTTATGTAGCAAAAGTAAAAGGAATTGCAAAAGCGGAGCACATTCTTCCTATGCGAAATGGTGTAGTTATCGATGGAAAAAAGACAGCCAAAGCTCGAGTAAAATTAAGAAGTGTAGATAAGAAAAGTAACACTTCTATGGTAGAGGTTGTTATTCATGAGGGAAGAAATCATCAAGTGAAAAAAATGTTTGAAGCCGTTGGATTGGAAGTCTTAAAACTAAAACGAGAGAGAATAGCTTTTTTAACTTTAAAAGGATTGCAGTCTGGTGAATATAGAAAACTCACTCCAAAAGAGATAAAACAATTTTATGATCTTACGCATTATAAAAAATAAAAAACATCGTAAAGATGTTTTTTTATTCTTCTACTTCGATTGCTGAGGTTGGACAAGATTCACAAGCATCTACAACTTCCTCTTTGTTCTCCTCTGTGATTTTGCTTTCATCGGCAACAGCAAGTCCGTCTTCATCAATTTCAAATACATCTGATGCAATAACTGTACAAGATCCACATCCTATACAAGCATCTTTGTTTACTTTTGCTTTCATTTTTTTACTTCCTTTCTTTTCTAATTATATTATTCTTAACTAAAAAAAACAATAACTATTTTGTTTTTTACTATTTTATGATAGAATTAAGGAGAATAGGTGGTGATGATATGAAAAGCCGTATGGATAAATATGAAAGATCCTCTTCTAAAAATCGTTCTATTAAAAGAACAAATAAGAACCAAGATTTGTATCAAAATTTTTATACGAATACAAGATATACAGATTTGAATAGTTATGAAGATGATCATGTTGTTGATTTTGAATCATCAAAAAACAATATGAATAAAAGATCGGATTATCATAAAGTAAAAGATTATCAAAACTTAATTGAAAAAAAAGAGATCAATACAAAGGATGATTTAAAGAAATATTTAGAAGAAGATCATAAAATATATGATATCAATCGTATCATTGCCGATGCGAAGAAAAACAGAAAAGAACAAGAAGAAGAAATCGAGAGAAAAAGAAAACTAAGAAATAGTGATTACAATATATTTGAAGGCACCACCTTAGAAGAATTAAAACAAAGAAAGAAAAAAATAGAAGAAGAAAAAGAAAAAATCGATGAAATGATTAATACCATTTCTTCTGATCAATTAAGAGAAGACATCGATAATGAAATCGAAAAAGATTTATTTTCTGATTTGATGCCTACGCAAACAAAAAAGGAAGCCTTGGCCGAAGAGGTAAAAAAACTTATGGCAGAAACAGAAGATCTTCCTGATGAAGAAGAAAAAGAACCAACATTAAAAGATATAGATCGTTCTTTCTATACAAAGTCTATGGATTTAACGGATGCGGATTTTGAAATGGATGATGATTTGGAAAAAGAATTAAATAAAAATCATACTTTTTTAAAGATTGTTCTTGTACTTATTTTATTTGCTGTTATTGGTGTGGCGGTATATTTGATTATGATGAGAAAGTAGAAATACTTTCTTTTTTTTCGACAAAAAACTTTTTAGAAATAAGATAGGATATAGTTGGAGATGATGTGAATGAAAATATCTTTTGTAGTACCAATTGTTTATCTATTTTTCTTGGCTATTTCTTTGGTAATTTTATTTATAAAGAATATGATTCTATGACTAAGGAATATCAAGCAAGTAGTGTTGTTTATTATTTACAACAAGGTGTGTACAAAAGCGATACCAATTATAAAAAAAGTGTTCGTTCTTTAGAAAGTTATACCGCTGTTTTAAACAATGATAAGTACTATGTATATGTAGGAATAACAAATAGTTATTCTACGGCTTTGAAAATCAAAAACTTATATAAAGAAAAGGGAATCGAACTTTATATAAAGGAAGATAAGATAAAAAATGATTATTTTATTAGTGATTTGAATCAGTATAGTAACTTGTTAAAGAATGAAAAAGATTTTACTAAGATTAATAGTATTTTAAAGGCTGTTTTAGCAAGTTATGAAGAAAACGTTTTAGAAACGTAAGAAAAGAATATTTATCTATACTAATATATGTATAGAGGTGATGATTTGAATTATAAAATAAAACAAATGCCTAAAGAGGAAAGGCCAAGAGAAAGATTGTTAGAATGGGGAGTGGAATCTTTATCCAATAGTGAGTTATTAGCAATACTAATAAAAACAGGAACCAAAGATTCTTCTTCTAAAGATATAGCATTAGAAATATTAAAAAGTATAAATCGTATAGAGGATTTAAAGCAAATTACTATGACTTCTTTGATGCAAATAAAGGGAGTAGGAAGTATCAAGGCTATGGAAATACTCGCAGCTTTAGAGCTTGGAAAAAGAGTGTATTTAAACAAGCAAGAAGAAAAAATAAAATTAGGAAGTCCTGATAAAATTTACCAGGCTTGTAAATATTTGTTTTACGATAAGAAACAAGAATATTTTTATTGTCTATATTTTGATAATAAACAAAAGTTAATTGAAAGGAAGTTGTTGTTTATGGGAACAATAAATAAGAGTATTGTACATCCAAGAGAGGTGTTTAAAGAAGCGTATTTAGTAAGTGCTTCTTCTATTGTGTGTATGCACAATCATCCAAGTGGAGAGGTAAGTCCTTCTTTAGAAGATAAGGAAATAACAAAAGCACTATGTGAAATAGGACAAGTCGCAAATATACCAATTATCGATCATATTATAGTAAGCAATGATAAGTATTATAGTTTTTTTGAGCATGAATTATTATGAAAAAAAGTAATTTAATTGTTTGTTTCTTATTTGCAGTTTTTATAGTTTTATCCACGCTTACTTATTTTTTTAATAGTGATAGAAAGGTATTGAAAGTAGAAAGTTTTATTCGTAATTATTTTATAGAGGCGTACTCCATTTTACCTAAAGCTTTTGCTAAAGAAAAAAATGTGAATTTAAAAGAATCTTTAAACCAAGACTTAGTAAAGGAAAACGAAGAGTTAAAAAAACTTTTAGAATTAAATCATACTTTGGGTGAGTTTTCTTTTGTAAATGCGACCATTCTTTCTAGAAATGTGAACTCTTGGCTGGATGTGGTTGTCATTGATAAGGGAGGAAAGGATGGAATAAAGGTAGGAGATGCTGTGGTTACAAGTAGGGGACTGATTGGAAAGGTGACAACTTGTAATAAAGATAATAGTATAGTAAGTCTTTTAACAACAAGAAACAGTTATTATGTTTCGGTTTCTATAGGCAAAAATAATGGCCTTTCCTATGAATATGATCGAAAAAAACAGGTATTAAAGGTAAAAGGAATTTCTAAGAATGCTCAAATAGAAAAAGGGGAAAAGGTAATTACAAATGGTCTTGGTGGCGTGTTTCCAAGTGGTATTTATGTTGGGAAAGTAGAAAAGATAGAAAGCGACACTTATGATTTAAGTAAAATAGTATCGGTTTCTTTGGAAGATAATTTTGATACAATCAACTATGTAGTAGTGATAGGAAAAGAAAAATGATTTACTTGTTTTCTATATTTACATTCTTTCTTCAAGGACTCTTTTCTTTACTTCTTCCTTTTTCCCTTTCTTCTCTTTCTTTTTTATCTTGTGACTTTGTTTTAATTACTCTTATTTTTGTGGGTATTTGTTTTATTAAGAAAAAAGAAAAAACGAGATATTATATTTTTTCTATACTTTATGGTTTTTGCTACGATCTTGTTTATACGAATGTCCTAGTGATTGATAGTGTTTTGTTTTTACTTGTTGCATTGTTTGTGGTATGGTTTTATGACAAGTTTGAAAATAATTATTTGAATCTCATTTTTATTTTTATTGGAGTCATGCTTTTTTATCACATTCTGTTTTATTTACTTTCTATTCTTTTCACAGGAAGTGTTTTTCTATTTTACGAACCATTTTACCGAGTTTTAGATGGGCTTGTGATCAATATGCTCTTTTTTACTTTCTTTTATTTTCTATTTTTTAAAAAGACAGGGTTTAAATAGAACTTTGTTTTTTTCATATTTAAAAGGAAAAAACATATACTTAATTGGGTGGATATTAGAATATGGATATAAAACAATATAGAAAACAAAAGACAAAAAAGATGCAGAAAAAAAGCAAACAAGAATCTTCTTTGAAAAGAAAAATCTTTTTCTTTTTTAGTAGAGTTTTTGTTACGATTATTTTATTTTTACTATGTTTAATTGTATGTAAGAGTGATACAGGTTTAAAAAATCAAATTTATAAATATGTTTACAATAGTAATCTTTCTTTTACTAAGTTTCACAAAATATATGATAAGTATTTAGGAAAAGTGTTTTTCTTTGATTCTTTATCTAGTAAAAAGGAAAAGGATGTATTTCAAGAAAAATTAAGTTATGAAGAAAAAAGCATTTACAAAGATGGAGTAAAACTAAAAGTAAGTGATTCGTATTTGGTACCACTTTTGGAAAGTGGGATAGTCGTTTATATTGGTCAAAAAGATCCTTATAATCGTACCGTGATTATTCAACAAATCAATGGTGCGGATGTTTGGTATGGAAATATAAAAAACGAAACAGTAAAGCTATATGATTATGTAGAAAAAGGAAAAGTACTAGGGGAAGCCGATGGAAATTATTTATATATGGTATTTGCTAAGAAAGGAAAATTTCTAAGTTATAAAGACTATATTTAGAAAAATATATATACATCCACTTACTTATATTTTGGTTTTTTTATACTTGCTTTCTGGTATGTTTTTTGATTTTATTCTTTATTTTTCTATCATTTTTATTCATGAATGTGGACACGCTTTTATGGGAAAAATCTATAAATGGAAAATAAACAAAATTTGTATTTATCCTTTTGGAGGAGTTAGTAAATTTGATGAGGATATCAATAAGCCCATTTCAGAAGAAGGAATGATTTTGGTTATGGGGCCTCTTGTCCAGTTTGTCTTTTTCCTGTTTTCACTTTTCTTTTTTAAAAATACTTTTTTTTATACCAAGATTCTTACCTTTAATCTTTTACTGCTTATATTTAATTTGCTCCCTATTTATCCACTGGATGGAGGAAGAATATTAAATTTGATTTTTAATAAAAGAAACTCTTATTTAAAAAGTTTTACTTTTTCTTTTTCTCTTTCTTTTTTC
>CAZWZO010000040.1:0-7033 GCA_964638525.1 uncultured Muribaculaceae bacterium
TCTTACAAAACTTCCTGAATATGGAACTTTACCACATAAGTTAATATCTTCATCCAAACCACATGATAAGGTATTTTCATAGTAATTAATTACCTTTTCCTGAGCAGTTATTTCTTCATCAATAGATAAAGAAACATCAAGCATTCCTTGTAATTCTTTTCCTAAATTACTTAAACTAACTGATAATTCTTCTTGTTTTTTAGTTAATTCTTCTATTTCCGTTTTTAATTCTTCTTGCTTTTTTTTATTAGTTTTAATCGTTTCATTGTATTCATCTATTAATTTATCATTATAAGAGACTAATTGACTAGAAATGGCACTTCGATAAATAAAATCAGTTATATCTTTGGCACCAAAAATATATTCTAGATAAGCATTTTCTCCATTGGCTATTTGTAAAAAATGAATTACTTCTTTAATTTCAAGTTCTCTTTGATTAGCTTTTTCATTTAAGTTTGCAATTTCTTTATTAAGATTTTCAATATTTTCTTCATTTTGTTTCATTTTATTAGTAGTTGCTTCAATATCATTATTAACACTATTTAATTCTTCTTGTGTTTTTTGTTTGTTATAATCAGCAGTAGCCTTTTTTTGTTTTAAAGCAGTTAATTCATTTTTTAAATCTCTTAGTGTTTTGGCTTCAACTTTAAAAGGTATTATTGTTAATAATAAAAATATGGCAATAATTATTCTTTTCTTCATATCTTATCCTCTATTAAGAGTATAACATAAAAAAAATTAAAAAAAAAGATACTTTTTACAAGTACCTTAATTTTATTATTTATCAATTTTAGAAACTGATCCAGCTCCAACAGTACGTCCACCTTCACGAATTGAGAATTTAGTACCTTGTTCAAGAGCAATTGGGTGAATTAATTCAACAGTAATTGAAACATTATCACCTGGCATTACCATTTCAGTTCCTTGTGGTAATTCAATTACACCAGTAACGTCTGTAGTTCTGAAATAGAATTGAGGACGATAGTTAGCAAAGAATGGAGTATGACGTCCACCTTCTTCTTTAGTAAGAATGTAAACTTCAGCTTCAAACTTAGTATGAGGTGTAACTGATCCTGGTTTAGCAAGTACTTGTCCACGTTCTACATCTTCTCTTGCGATACCACGTAAAAGTACACCAGCATTGTCTCCAGCTTCAGCAAAATCTAATTGTTTTCTAAACATTTCAATACCAGTAACAACTGTTTTTTGAGTAGGTTTAATACCAACAATTTCAACTTCATCGTTTAAGTTTAATTTACCACGTTCAACACGTCCTGTAACAACAGTTCCACGTCCAGTGATTGTGAATACATCTTCAATACTCATTAAGAATGGTTTTTGAGTATCACGTTCTGGAGTTGGGATCCATTCGTCAACAGCATCCATTAATTTGTAGATAGCTTCTTTTGCTTTTTCGTCTCCTTCTAAAGCTTTTAAAGCAGATCCACGAATGATTGGAGTGTTTTGTCCATCAAATCCGTATTCGTCTAATAAGTCACGAATTTCCATTTCTACTAATTCTAATAATTCTTCATCATCAACCATATCACATTTGTTCATGAATACAACCATTCTAGGTACACCAACTTGGCGAGATAAAAGGATATGTTCACGAGTTTGTGCCATAGGTCCATCAGTAGCAGCTATAACTAAGATAGCACCATCCATTTGTGCAGCACCTGTAATCATATTTTTTACATAGTCAGCATGTCCTGGACAGTCAACGTGTGCATAATGACGTTTTTCTGTTTCATACTCTACATGAGCAGTATTAATTGTAATACCACGTTCTCTTTCTTCTGGTGCTTTATCAATGTCAGCATAATCTTCGAATTGTGCCATTCCTTTTTCAGCTAAACATTTAGTAATAGCAGCAGTTAAAGTAGTTTTACCATGGTCTACATGTCCAATTGTACCAATATTAACATGTGGTTTTGAACGATCAAATTTTTCTTTTGCCATTTTATTTCCTCCTTTTTTTAATTACTATTTTATTTTATCTAACAATTGAATTTTTTTCAACTGTTTTATAAAATTTTATCATAATCTGACAATATTTATAACAACAAAGGCAAAAAGCCTTTGTTATTAACGATTAATTACCGCTTTTCTTAATAATTTCTTCAGCGATATTTCTAGGAACCTCTTCATAGTGGTCCATAGTCATTACGTAATTAGCACGTCCTTGTGTATTAGAACGTAAGCTTGTTGCGTAACCAAACATTTCAGCAAGTGGTACCATTGCAGATAATTGAACTGCATTTCCTCTAGATTCTTGTCCTAAAGGTTTACCACGTCTAGCTGTTAAATCACCCATAACGTTACCAAAATATTCATCTGGTGTTGTTACATCTACTTTCATAATTGGTTCTAAAAGAACTGGGTTACATTTGCTCTTAGCAGCTTTTAAAGCCATACTAGCAGCAATCTTAAATGCCATTTCGTTAGAGTCAACATCATGGTAAGATCCATCAAATAATGTAGCTTTAACATCAATCATAGGATATCCAGCTAAGATACCTGTTTCTAAAGCTTCTTGTAAACCTTTATCAACAACAGGAATGTATTCACGAGGAACAACACCACCTACAACAGCATCAACAAATTCATATCCCTTATCAGGATTTGGTTCAAACTTAACCCAAACGTGTCCATATTGTCCACGACCACCTGATTGTTTGATATATTTTCCTTCACAATCAGCAGCAGTACGAATTGTTTCACGATAAGCAACTTGTGGTCTACCAACATTTGCTTCAACTGAGAATTCTCTTCTCATTCTATCAACTAATACATCTAAGTGTAACTCACCCATACCAGCAATAATAGTTTGACCAGTTTCATGGTTTGTACTAACTCTAAATGTTGGATCTTCTTCTGCTAATTTTTGAAGAGCGATAGCCATCTTATCTTGATCAGCTTTTGACTTAGGTTCTACAGCTAATTGAATAACTGGTTCAGGAACAACTAAGCTTTCTAAAATAATAGGTTTCTTTTCATCACATAAAGTATCACCAGTTGTAGTATTTTTTAAACCTACTGCAGCAGCAATATCACCAGTATAAACATCTGAAATTTCCTTACGATGATTTGCATGCATTTGTAAGATACGACCAATTCTTTCCTTAACACCCTTAGTTGAGTTTAATACATAAGAACCACTTGATAAGTGTCCAGAGTAAACTCTGAAGAATGTTAAACGTCCAACAAATGGATCAGTCATAACTTTGAATGCTAATGAACTAAATGGTTCACTATCGCTTGGATGACGAACACCTTCATTACCATCTAAATCTGTACCTGTAATTGATGCAATATCAAGTGGACTTGGTAAATAATCAATTACAGCATCTAATAATGGTTTAATAGCCATATTTCCTAAAGCTGTTCCACACATAACAGGGAAGAACTCTGCTTTTAATGTACCAATACGAATTGCCTTTTTGATCATATCAACTGTGATTTCTCCACCATCAAGGTAAGTCATCATCATATCATCATCAAATTCTGCAACAGCTTCAATTAAGTCTGTTCTCTTTTGTTCAGCAATTTCCTTTAAGTCAGCAGGAATTTCAATTTCTTTTGCTTCTTCTGCTTGTGCTCCATCATATTGGTAAGCCTTCATAGTAACTAAATCAATAATTCCATTGAATTCAGATTCAGCTCCAATAGGCCATTCAATAGGCTTAGCGTTTACACCTAATCTTTCATCAATTGTTTTTAAACTATAAACGAAATCTGCTCCCATCTTATCCATCTTATTTGCGAATATAATTCTAGGAACTTTAAATTCTGAAGCTTGTCTCCATACAGTTTCTGTTTGTGGTTCTACACCAGCTTGTGCATCGATTAAAGCAACTGCTCCATCAAGTACACGAAGTGATCTAGAAACTTCAATTGTAAAATCTACGTGTCCAGGAGTATCGATGATATTAAAACGATATCCTTTCCAATGAGCTGTAGTAGCTGCAGAAGTAATAGTTATACCACGTTCTTGTTCTTGTTCCATCCAGTCCATGGTACTTTCACCATCATGAGTTTCACCAATTTTGTGATTTACTCCTGTATGGAAAAGAATTCTTTCTGTACAAGTTGTTTTTCCGGCATCAATGTGTGCCATGATACCAAAATTTCTTGTTTGATCTAACGACGTATCTCTTGCCATATTACTTCTCCCTTCTACCATCTATAATGTGCAAATGCTTTATTAGCTTCTGCCATCTTATGAGTATCTTCTCTTTTCTTAACAGATCCACCTGTACCATTTGATGCATCGATAAGTTCATTTGCTAAATTTTCAGCCATACCTTTTCCGCCTCTTAATCTAGCATATTTAGTTAACCAACGAAGTGCTAAAGTTTGACTTCTTTCAGGTGTAACTTCAATTGGAACTTGGTAATTAGCTCCACCAACACGTCTTGTTTTTACTTCTAGTTGTGGTTTAATATTTTCTAATGCTTTATTGAAAACTTCCATAGGTTCGCTACCTGTTTTCTCTTTAATCATATCAAAAGCATTATATATAATAGTTTGCGCTTTTCCTTTTTTTCCATCTAACATAATACTATTTACTAACTTAGTAACTACTTTAGATTTATATATAGGATCTGGTAAAACGTCTCTTTTTACCGCACGTCTTTTACGCATAATTATTTCCTCCTTTCAAGTTATCTTTCTAATTATTTTTTAGGTTTTTTAGCACCGTATTTACTACGTCCTTGCATTCTATCCTTAACACCAGCTGTATCTAATGTACCACGAATTACATGATAACGTACACCGATTAAGTCCTTAACACGTCCACCACGAATTAATACAACACTATGTTCTTGTAAATTGTGACCGATACCAGGAATATAAGTATCTACTTCACGACCATTACTTAAACGAACACGTGCATATTTACGTAATGCTGAGTTTGGTTTCTTAGGTGTTTTTGTACCAACACGAGTACATACTCCTCTTTTTTGAGGTGAATAAACAGTAGTTGCTTTTCTTTTAATTGTATTTACTCCTTGTTGTAAAACTGGAGCTTTACTTTTTCTAGTTTTACTCTTTCTGTTTTTTCTTACTAATTGTTGTATTGTAGGCATAAATTCAGTCTCCTTTCTTTCCACATATCCAGGTGTGTCATTTTTAATAATAAATTAAATTTTGCCAAAAAAGGCAAAACTAACTTAATCAACTTCTATAATATATCATTAAGATATGTATTTGTCAATAAAATATTCCAAATAATTATTTTGCTCAAACAAGAACAACATCTATACTTAAAAATGTTCATAAAAAAGTGCTTAACCCAAGTAAGCATTTTTATCCGTTCTTTAACAATATTTTATTATTTAATTATCTAAATCTTCATTATACCCTTCTGATATATAGTCTCCACAGTTTATAAAAGGCATAATGTCTGTTTTACCATTACTAGAAGTAATTTTAGCATACCCTGTGCATAAATAGTCTCCATTTGTTAAATTATCTAGTAACTTTAATTCCTCCAATTTTGAAGCAGTAATATATTTTATTTCCCCATTTTGCATATTAACTAAATACTCTTGTTGATATTGATATGCTGCTTTTTCTAAATTTTTTTCAACTTGCTTAAAATCGTTTTCTTCCTCTTCTTTGTTGCTTTCTTCTTTGCTTACTTCACTACTTGTATTCTGATTATTCATATCTACATCTTTAAACTTATTGGCATTATGAATAGCAAGAATTGTAACAACTCCTATAAATACAATAAATATTGTTAAGTAAACAAGAAAAGTACTAAGTCCCCATCCTCTATTATTTAATTTTAGTTTCATAAATATCACATCCAATCCCATTATACTATATTTTAATACAAAAAAAAAGGAATAAGAATGTTATCTTATTCCATAAAATTTTCTTCTAAAGCGTCAATTGGTTCTTCATCCATTAGTTCACTTGCTAAATCATAATCAACTTTTTGATAATTCTTTATACCCGTTCCTGCAGGAATCAATTTACCAATAATAACATTTTCTTTAAGACCTGTTAAGTGATCTACTTTACCACGAATAGCAGCATCTGTTAAGATTCTTGTTGTTTCTTGGAAAGATGCAGCCGATAAGAATGAATCGGTTTCTAAAGATGCCTTTGTAATACCTAATAATACTGGTCTACCAGTTGCAGGTACTTTTCCTTGAATGATAGCATTCTTATTTTCTTCAGTAAAGTCATAGAAGTTAACCATAGCACCAGGTAAGAATTTTGTTCCTCCTGCTTCTACAATTCTAATCTTAGAAATCATTCTCTTAGCAATAACCTCAATGTGTTTATCTGAAATATCTACACCTTGAGAACGATAAGTATTTTGAACTTCTTTTAAGATATATTCTTGAGTTGTAACTGGATCGGTTACAGCAAGTAATTCTTTAGGGCTAATAGCGCCTTCTGTTAATTTATCTCCTGCTACAACTTCGTCTCCAACTTCTACTCTTAATTTTGAACCATAGTTTGTAACATGTTCTTTTGTTTCTAACTTGTTCTTAATATTAATTTTAAACTTACCATGATCTTCTGTAATCTTTGTAACCTTACCATTGATTTCTGCAATAGTAGCTTTACCTTTTGGATTACGTGCTTCAAATAATTCTTCTACACGAGGAAGACCTTGTGTAATATCTTCTCCACCGGCAACTCCACCTGTATGGAAAGTACGCATTGTAAGCTGTGTACCTGGTTCACCGATAGATTGTGCAGCCATAACACCAATAGCTTCACCAATTTCAACCAAGTTACCAGTAGCTAAGTTTCTACCATAACATTTTTGACATACACCATTCTTAGTACCACAAGTTAAAATTGTTCTAATTTCAACTTCTTTGATACCTGATGCCACAATTTTCTCTGCCAAAGGTTCTGTAATGTATTGTAACTTTTCAGCAAGTACTTCACCTGTTTCTGGATGAACCACTTTTTTATTTGTATAACGACCAACAATACGATCGTATAAACTTTCAATAACAGCACCTGTTTTATCGTTAATGAATTCATGAACAACAACACC
>CAZWZO010000041.1:0-7024 GCA_964638525.1 uncultured Muribaculaceae bacterium
TATAGATGATACCTAGTCTGGAAAAGCCTGAAATACAAGTAATATTATAAATACAAATAATACAGATAATATGGGAGTACAAAGTTCTTGTGGGTCTGGTAAAAAGTATAAGCAATGTTGTGAAAAATAACAATTAAAACTGGCGTAAACATAAATAATATAAGGGTTTGCGCTATTTTTATGTAATAACTAAAAATTGTAAAAAATTATAACATAAAAATTTTAGATTGGTATTTTAAAATGTTAGAGGTGCTTTAAAACCTTATGAAATAAGGCTGAAATAGGTATAAAATCAGATGAGTTTTTTGTGAAATTTGCAAAATTACAATAAAAGTGCTATAATTAAATCACTTTTTGAAAGGGAGAGATTATAATGTTAAAGAATCAGTTAACGACGACAACTTATACAACGACAAATAAATCAATTAGTTACATTGATTGTTTTAGCATTGCTTAATAAAAATAAAGAATAATTATATTATTAAGTGTAGCCTATTACAATCAAGTAATAGGTTTTATTTTATTAAAAAGAAAAAAATAGGATATAATTTATTTAGAAAAACTAAAATATAGGACAGGATTATTAAGAATGTTTTAAAGAGAGTTATCGGTTGGTGAAAGATAATAAATTGAATTAATAATTACTACCTATTAGTTGCACTAGAAATGGATTGCCCGAGATATCGGTTATAAAAAGTAAGTTAAATAAGAGGATGGTACCGTCTATAATAGACTCCTATAGTGGTATCATTCTCTTTTTTGTTAAAGGAGGAGATAAAATGACGGAAAGTGATACGATTAACTCCCAATCAAAAAGTAAAAATAATTAAGAAAGAAGGATTAATATGAATGAAAAATGTTGTGAATTACTAAAACAGGTAATTAATAATTTATATGATAATATTAGACTAGATAATATGTCATATGATGAGGATGAGTTTTATTATGAATTTAAATCTAATAATAGAATAAGTGAAAACGATTTTAAAAAATTAGAAGAAGAAATCAAAAAAATAGATAATAATGTATTTGTAAAACTATTAAGGATTAGTGGAGTTTACTATAATGGTGATTCTAATAATGAAATGATAGATAGAATAGTTGGAAAAGCATTTGATAGTGAAGAAGAATATAATAAGTATTTAAAGTTTTTAGAAGAAGCTAAAGAAAGAGATCATAGAAAGATTGGTGCTGATTTAGATTTATTTTGTTTCTCAGATTATGTTGGAGGAGGATTACCACTATATACTCCCAGAGGAACTATAGTTAAAGATGAATTGCAAAAAGAGATAGAAAAAGTATGTAGAAAATATGGATTTCAAAAAGTAAGTTGTCCATCGCTTGCAGATATATCTTTATTTGAAACTTCTGGTCATGCTATGAAATTTAATAATGAACTATTTAGAGTAGAATCGCCTAAAGGTCATAAATTTGTCCTAAAACCAGTACAATGTCCACATCATACTCAAATATATGCTTCGAAAATAAGAAGTTATAGAGATTTACCAATTAGATACATGGAATCAGATAAACAATATAGAGCAGAATTACAAGGTGCTGTTGGTAATAGTTTATCAAGAGTTTATGCTATTACTGTCGAAGATGGACACTCATTTTGTAGACGTGATCAAGTGAAACAAGAAGTAATTAATATGTGTAATCTTATAAAAGATTTCTATTCAAGAATGGGATTATGGGAAAATAATTGGGTTTCTCTATCAGTAAGAGATTATGAACATCCTGAAAAATACATTGGCAAAAAAGAAGATTGGGATATTTGTGAAGAAATGTTACAAGAAGTATCAGATGAATTAGGACTTAATGCAAAAAGATGCGAAGGAGAAGCTGCTCTTTATGGGCCCAAATTAGATTTCATGTTTAAAGATGCTTTAGGAAGAGAAATACAAATTCCTACAGTTCAATTAGATTTTTCAACTCCAAGCAGATTTGGATTATCTTATATAGATGAAAATGGAGAAAAAGAAATTCCAGTAATGGTACATAGAGCAGTTTTAGGATCATATGAAAGATTTTTGGTTTTACTTTTAGAACAGTTTAAAGGGGTGCTACCTATTTGGTTATCTCCAGTTCAAGTAAATATCGTACCAGTTAATATAAAATATCATGATGAGTATTGTAAGAAAATTGAAAATTTATTATTAGAAGAAGAAATAAGAGTCAGTTATGATGATTCAAAAGAGCAAATGAATAAAAAAATAAGACAAAGTAATATGATGAAAAATCCTATCACAGTTATAATTGGTGATAATGAAAGGGACAATAATCTAATCAGTTATAGATTATTAGGAAAAGAAGAAACTTACTCATTATCTATTGATGATTTTATAAGATTTATTAAAAAAGAAATTAAGAAAAGATAATTAATGTTATAGTATTCTTGGGAGTTGATAGTATGCTAAGTCCAAAATTAGAAACAGAAAGATTAATATTAAGAAGATATAAAGAATCAGATATAGACGCAATTTATGAAATTATTACAGATGAACGATTATCTACATATATAAAATTTCCTAAATTATCAAAATCCGAGGAATTAGAGTGTATTAAAACTTGGATTAGGGAAGCGGATGAATCTAAATACGAAAAATGGGTTATTGAAAGAAAAAATGATCATTATATTGTGGGAAATATTGATGTTAATACCATAATGTCAAAACACAATTATTGTAATGTTGGTTATACAATTAGATTTGATTATTGGGGTAATGGTTATGCGGCAGAAGCATTAAAGGCTGTATCAGATTATTTGCTAGATAATGGGTATTATTTAGTTGAATGTTGTTGTAATGAATTAAATAAACAATCATCTAGAGTAATGGAAAAAGCAGGTTTTAAAAAAGATGGGTATATTTCTAATAGAAGACTTAACAAAGATGGAACATATTCTGGAGTAGAATATTACAGTAAAACAAGAAAATAAAACTATAATTTAAGAGTATTGACAATTTGTTGGTATTTTTTCTATGTGAAATAAATAAGTGAAAGAGAAATGATCTGTATGAATATAAATTTTGATAAGATAAAACTGGAATAGATACAGATGATATATCGAGTTCAAAAGACATAGAAAAACAATCTATATATGGTGTATTAGGCATTAAAATTAAATAAGATAGTTCTATTAAAAATATTAAAATATACTAAGTTGTATGGACGCATAAGTGATTCAATGATATATTCTTATTGAAAGCATTATTGAAGAAAGGATAATATTATGGAATATAAAATAGAACATTTAATTAACGTAGATGAATTTATAGAAATGGTTGAATCAGTAGGATGGAAAACATATTCACAAGGACAAGTGAAAAAAGCATTGATGAACACTATGTATATGGTTAAAGTTTCTTATGAGGGTGAAGTAATAGGAATGGGAAGAGTTGTAGGTGATTATAGCGTTGTTTGTATGCTTACAGATATATGTGTTAAGCCAAATTTCCAAAGAAAAGGAATTGGTCTAAAAATAGTAAATGAATTAAAGAAAATGATTGAAGAAAAAGTAGAAATAGGAGATAAAATGCAAATTGAGCTTACCCCAACGGCTGGTAAGGAAGAATTTTATAAAAAAGCGGGTTTTAAATATAAACCTGATGTTATAACGGGGATGTACTTATGGATAAAAAAATAACAAGTTGATTATTATCATTTGTTGAGGATTAAAAAGAAGTAGGTGGATTATGGATAATAATTTAAAAACATGGAGCTTTGGTACAAAAAACAAGGAATTAATTGAATTGGTTTTAAATGGTAAAAAGACCGCAACATCATCTATTTATGATGGAAATATGGATGCCATTGGTGGTAAATCGGTGTTGGTATTTGACGATGGAACAAAGGCTTGTATAATAAAGACAGTCAAAAATATAGTTTGTCAATTTAAAGATATAAACTGGGATATTGCTAAATTAGAAGGAGAAAACTCTACATTAGAGGAATGGAAAAAAGAGCATTATAAATATTTTCAATTAGTAGATAAAGAATTTACAATGAATACGATAATTTTGGTTGAAGTGTTCGAAGTAATAAAGAATTTACTAGAAAAATAATTTGATAAACTAGAGATAAATTAATTTGATTTTCGATATAGTATTTTGTTTATAAAAATAAACAGTTTTCATAATATATTACAAATTCATTATACATAATAAAAATATTTTCATAAATTAAAATAGAAATATTAAAGGAGAAGGTATGATGGAGAATTGCAATGATTATGAAAAAATGAAAAAAAAGTATAAGTTTTGTTATATACAGGGACCAAAAGGAGAAAAGGGTGATCAAGGAGAAAGAGGTATCCAGGGACCTGTCAGTATCGAGGTTGGAGAAACAGAAACGCTAGAAGCAAACGAATCTGCACAAGTAACAAACATTGGGACATACGAGGATGTTATTTTGAATTTCAAAATACCAAAAGGTATCCAGGGAATTGAAGGAAAAATAGGTCCAAAAGGAGAACGAGGACCTAAGGGAGAAAAAGGTGACCAAGGAGTGCAAGGAATAAAAGGAGAAAGAGGTGATCAAGGACCAGCGACAATTCAAATTGGAAATGTAGAAACGATAGATTCAAAAGAAGAAGCCAAGGTTATAAATGTTGGAACAAAAGCAGATGTAGTTTTAGATTTTAAAATACCAAAAGGAGAAAAGGGTGATCAAGGAGAGATAGGTCCAAGAGGCTTGCCAGGAGAAATAGGAAGAACCGAGCACATTGCCATAGATGAGACAGAAACTTTAGAACCGGGGGAATCTGCTCAAGTTATGGATACATTTGAAAACTGGGTTCATCATTTAGCATTTCTAATACCAAAAGGAGAAAAGGGTGATCAAGGAGAAAGAGGATTACAAGGTCCAGCAGGTCCTCCAGGAACAGAATTTGTATCTTCCTATGGAATGAGATATTCCATGACAAATACACAACTTACAGTACCACAAGGAGTGGATACTATAATTCCATTGCCTGAAAAAGGAACTGCTTTTTTTACAGAGTATCCAGATGAAAATTCAATTAAAATAAAAGAAAATGGGGTTTATCTTATTACTTATTCCTTATGTGGAGCAACAAATGAAGATTGTTCTTTAACTATGTCAGTAAGAGCAAATGAATTATTACAACCTGCTACAAATACAACCAGTGAATTTCAAGCACAGATAATTAATTGCATAAGTGGTTCCACAATTGTTTCACTTGCTAAAGATGATCTTATCACTTTAAATGTAAAATCATCTATGGCAGTTAATATAATATTTAATGGAAGTACGAGTGCCGTATTGAGTGTTACTAAAATACATTAAGAGTGGGAAATCCTGCTCTTTTTTGGTATAAACGAATTATTAGAAAACGAATTAAAATCATAAAATAGAGAGAAGGAAAGTGATAATATGCAAATAATAAATGATAATACTGTTGTAATAAATAATAATGAAGAGTTAGAACAAGTATTAAGTGAAGAAAACCAATATAATTATATCTACTTAGGAAAAGATATTACAGCAACAAGCGGTTTTGTTATAAATAACACTAAAAATACAGTCATTATTGATGGAACTTATGACAACGTTAAACACACTTATACAAATAATTTGAGTTTAGAGTCAGAGGTTATCAAAACAAATACAACCAATAAAAAAATTGTATTGAAGAATATGAATATAGTCTCCTCACATGGTTATGGAGTTGTATTTGTTCCTTCTCATCCGAATTATTCTAATGTAGTAGTAGAGTATAATAATATAAATTTTAGTGGAGTAGAACTTTCGTGTAATTATTATGGAACAACAAAAATTATAGACTCTGTTTTAGAGATAAAAGATACAAATAGTGTTTCAGCACAAAGAGCTTGCAATTCTAATAGAATTATAATTGGAGGAAATACAACAATAACAAGTTATTCCACTACAAATACAGTTTTCTTTTTTAATGATGTTCTATCTTCCTATATTAAAATATTTCCAAATAGTAATGTAAATATTACAACAAATAAAGAACTTATGAATGGAACGAATAAGATGGATTTAATAGTAGGACATGGTGCAAAATTTCTTTTAACAACAGGAAATGGATTCGCAATAACAACAACCCATGGTGCTAAAAATGTTTTAATAGAAGAAATGGCTGATTTTACATTTATAGAAAAAAGTCATCAAAGAGTACCAATGTGGAATGTGTTTGGAGACTTCACAGTTAAAACAGGAGCGAGTATATCAATAATAAATACATATATGACTACACCAACGGATAATTATAATATTTATTTTAAAGGAACAAACCAAAAGTTTATATTAGATAATCCAAAATATGTAAATTTTTATACAAAGAATGCAAACGTGGTTTATACCAATAATCCAGTTGATTTTACTTTTCGTTTTAGTAGAATGAATATGTGGATATATGCTCTTGATTATATATCTGCTTGCACTCTTGAGGATACACCTGCTTTTTCTTGGTATAAAGAGAACACACCAGTTAAAATAATAGGAGTTTTCAATAAAGATAGTACAACTGTTACATCACATAATTTTACAGATACTGAATTAAGCTTGTTACCAGATATAAGCAACTTTTCTTTTCAAGATAAAAAAGTATTAACAATTGGAATGCTTAAGATGAATATTCATCCAATTTTAGATAGTACAAATACCATTTCGGGACATACTTTACCATACATTAATCTTAAAATAGAATATAATAATGAAATTTTAACAGCAACTGCCGATGAAAATGGATTATTTGAAGCAAAAATGGATTCTTTTCTTTCTGATAATACAAGAGTTAAAATTACAGCTTGTTCGAATAGTTGTTTTGCGGAAAGAAAAGTAATAATACCCTTTAAAGGGGAATTAACTCTTTTAACAGCAACAGAAAATATTCCTTTTAGTATGATACCATCCTCAGCAAAACCCATTGTTTTACCCAAAAAAGAAAAAACAGTAGTAACAGTAGTAGATAGTAGAGTAAATAGCACGAATTGGAAATTATATTTAAATTATACAAATCCAATGATGGATA
>CAZWZO010000042.1:0-6877 GCA_964638525.1 uncultured Muribaculaceae bacterium
TTTTTATTTATACCATTTAAATTAAATTCACTGTTTTCTGTGTAAATAATTACTTTTGCTTCATCTACAACTTCAATATTAATATATTCATCTGGTAGTTTTCTAACGATATCTAAAATATATTTTCCTTGAATAACAATACTACCTTCTTCTTTTATTTCTAGGTTTTCATTATCTTCATTTAATAATGTTTGAATCGTTATATCATTATCCGATGCTGTTAACACAAGTTTGTTATTTGCTGCATCAAAACATATACCTGCTAAAACAGGAATAATATTTTTACTTGATAAAGCTTTTGATACTTTATTTAACTCCTCTAATAAAACAATTTTTTTAACTTTTAATTTCATATTATCACTTCTTTCTTATATATATTATTGTTATTATTACTGTGGAAATTGTTGATAACCTCTTTTTATCCTTATATTGCCTCATTTTTTATCTATATTTCCTGTGAATTACTTGTATATAAATTTATCTTTTTGAACACCCTTGTATTTCATTTACTAAAACATCAATAATTTGTTTTAATTCATGATTTACTTTAATTTCTCTTTCTATTTTATCACAGGAATGAATGACTGTCGAATGATCTTTTCCTCCGAATTCAATTCCAAGCTTTGGAAAAGACTCTTCTGTATAGTTTCTACACAGATACATAGCAATTTGCCTAGGAAACGCTACATTATAATTTCTCTTTTTACTTTTTAAATCATCTATAGAGATCTTAAAGTATTCTGCAACAATTCTTTGAATTTTATGCACATCATCCTTTTCATACGAGCCTTTACTTATATATTCTGGCAACGCATCCATGGCTAGCTCTACATTTATATCACAGCCTCCCATTATGGATGAATAAGCAAGCAAACGATTAATAGATCCCTCTAATTGTCTTACATCGCCACTAACATTTGCTGCAATATATTCAATAACTTCTTCTGGAATGTTTTTTTCTATAATCGTAGCATCGATTTTCTTCTTTATGATTGCAACTCTCAAATCAAAGTTTGGTGGTTGAATATCAACCGTAATTCCCCAACAAAATCTTGTTTTCAAACGATCTTCCAGTTTCTTTAAATCATCTGGTGACCGATCGGAGGAAATAATTATTTGTTTATTACTATTATAAAGGGAATTAAACGTGTGGAAAAATTCTTGTTGTGACTGTGTTGTGCTTCCTAAATATTGAATATCATCAATGATTAAAACATCGATATTACGATATTTATCTTTAAATAAATCTACAACATCATAATTATTATCCTTGGCTTTCTTATTGATTCCAACAAAATCTTCAATAAAAGTATCACAAGGAACATAAAGTACTTTTTTATTAGAATGTTCATAGATATAGTTTCCAATCGCATGCATTAGATGGGTTTTTCCAAGACCACTGTTTCCGTATATAAATAAGGGGTTGTAGATGCTACCTGGATTTTCTGCTACAGCTACCGCGGTTGCATGTGCTAGGCGGTTGCTATTTCCAACAACAAAGTTTTCAAATGTGTATTTTTTTATAAGATTGGTTTCAAATGTATTTGTGAAATCTTTCGTATTCACATCTTCTGTGGATTCTTGTTTTTTGATTTCTACAAGTTCATCTTTTAAATAATATTCGATAGATTGATATTCACTATATATTGTGGATAATATATCATCAATAATATCTTTGTACTTATCATTAATATGTGTTTTGTGGATAGACATTGGTACAATAACTTTAAATACACCATGATCTATATCATACAAAAAGGTATCTTTAAACCACGTTTCAAAAGATAAAGTAGAGATTTTTTCCTTAATTTTATTTAAGAAATTGTCCCAAATAATATTGTAATTCAAAACCAACACCTCCCCGCCTGATAAAAATAAAGGTTTGATTACCATTTATTGTAGACCAATTGCACAGAAAAATAAAGTAAAAAAAACAGAAAATATTTTATTCACAACAAATCCACAGACTTATCCACAATTATTTTCCTTATATAATAAGCAATTTAAAAATTTTCCACAATTGTGAATTTCTTTTTCCACAAATTGCATTTTACTTATAAACATACCTGTGCATTTGTGCAAAAGCATAAAAAATAAAGAAAATAATATGATTATGTTGACAAATCAAAGAAAAATTATTACAATAATGTAGATTTATGTCTGGAGGTGGAAAATATGAAAAGAACATATCAACCAAATAATAGAAAAAAAGCTAAAAAGCATGGTTTCTTTGCAAGAATGAAAGCAAATATTATTAATCGTCGTCGTAGAAAAGGTCGTAAGAGATTATCTAAATAGTCCACTGATAAAACAGTGGTTTTTTAGTTTAAAGGAAGTGTTTTTTATGAAAAAAATAAATATAGTAAAAGAAAATAAGACTTTTAATTATATAATTAATAAAGGAAAAAGTGTTAAAAATAAGAATTTCGTTATATACTTTTCTAATAATAAGGAAAGTCATTATAGATTTGGGATATCCGTAGGTAAAAAAATAGGATGTGCTGTAGTTAGAAATTCTTATAAAAGAAAATTAAGAAATATTATTGATAATCATAAAAAACTCTATGCAAACAATTTAGATTATATTATAATAATAAGGAAGAACTGCTTAGATTTGTCTTTTGCAGAAATAGAGGAAAGTTTTGTGAGTTTAGTAAGCAAAATAAAGAAAGAGGATAAATATGAATAAAAAAATAGGTAGAGTGTTTTTAATTCTTGTTATTATGTTATCATTAACAGGATGTACGAAGACATTAACGGATGCAGATAAAAAGGCGGTAAAAAATCCAGTAACGGGACAAACGTTAACAGAAAATATTCTTTGTAAGCCTACAGATAAAGACACAATCAAGGTTTATAAAGAAAACAAAGTGGATATTGATAAATTACCCGCTTGCCATGATATGAAAGTGACAACGGGTGGTTATGAAGGTTTGTGGACCAATATATTTGTAAAACCCCTAGCTTGGTTTATTATTCAAGTTGGAAATGTGGTTGGCAATTATGGTTTGGCTCTAATCTTAACAAGTTTGTTAATTCGTTTTATAGTATTGCCATTAACAAGAAAAAGCGCAATGCAGTCAGAACTTTTGAAAGAAGCACAAAAAGATTTGAATCGAATTGAAAAAAAGTATGCAAATAAGAATGATCAAGAATCTTTGATGAAAAAAAGTCAAGAAATGACAATGGTTTATAAGAAACATGGCATCAATCCAATGGCAGGATGTTTAGTAGCTTTTATACAGCTTCCATTGTTTATAGCTTTCTTTGAAGCTATAAATAGAGTACCTGCTTTATTTGAAGATCATTTTTTAGGATTACAACTTGGAACGACCCCATGGATTGGTACTTCATCAGGAAATATCTTATATATTATATTAATGTTAGCGATTGCAGCAACGACTTACTTCAGTTTCAAATTTTCAACAGCCGATTCTATGGCGTCTTTAGAAGGTTCTCAAGCACAAACAATGAATAAAATGCCTATCTTTATGACAATCATGATTCTATTTATGGGAATGTTCATGACTTCAGCTATTGGAATTTATTGGGTAACAACCAACTTATTTACAGTTGTTCAAAATATAATAATCAAAAGGAGTCGTGAAAAACATGGAAAAGTATAAGTTTACTGCTAAAACAGAAGAGGCTGCAAAAGAACAAGCCTTATATGAATTAAAAACAGAAGAAAATAATATTATTTATGAAACCAAAGAAGTGAAATCAGGCTTATTTGGAAAAAAGATAGAAATAGAAGTTGTAAAAAAAGAAGATATTATTGAATTAATTAAGGAAAACTTATTAAATATTACTTCTAAAATGGGAATTGATGCAAAAGTAGAAGTAAAAAACAGAGAAGATTCTTTAAATATAATTATTTATTGTGATCAAAATGCTTTATTGATTGGAAAACAAGGAAAAAATTTACAAGCTTTAAATATTATATTAAAGCAAATTGTTTTACAAGAAGTGGGACAACCTTTTAAATTTAACTTAGATGTTGGTGAATATAAATTAAAAAGACAAAAAGAATTAGAAAGACTTGCGAAAAGAACAGCCAGAGAGGTTGCTAAAACGAAAATAGAAGCTACACTAGATTCTATGAATTCTTATGAAAGAAGAATTGTACACAATGCTTTAAATGATTGGCGCGATGTGTATACAGAAAGTACAGGTGAGGAACCAAATCGATGTGTAGTTATTAAACCTAAAGAGGATAAATAGTATGAAAATTAGAACTATAAAAGTAAAAGGAATCTATAAGCACTTTAAGGGTGATTCTTATTTAGTAGAGAATGTAGCAATTCACTCTGAAACAAGAGAAGAATATGTAGTATATAGAGCGTTATATGGAGAAAATAAATTATATATTCGACCCCTTGATATGTTTTTAAGCGAAGTGGATCATAAAAAATATCCGGAAGTAAAACAAAAATATAGATTTGAGCTACAAGAAATAGAAAGTGTAGTAAACAAATAATTCTTAAAACAGATGTTTGAAAATGAGAGCTATGTGCTCTTTTTTCTTTGCTTTCTTCTGAAAAGAAAATATTGAAAAAAAGATTAGATTGTAATATAATACGTTTGTATTAGAAAGAGGTGTAACTATGAATGATACTATATCAGCTATATCTACCGCTTTAGGTGTAGGTGCAATTTCTATTATTCGTGTTAGTGGGACAGAAGCTATTTCAATAGTAAATCGCATTTTTAAAGGAAAAGATTTAGAGCAAGTAGAAAGCCATACTATAAATTATGGATATATAATTGACAAAGAAGAAATAGTAGATGAAGTATTAGTATCAGTTATGAAAGCACCAAAAACATTTACAAAGGAAGACGTTGTAGAAATAAATTGCCACGGTGGCATTGCAACAACGAACAAAGTTTTGGAATTGTTATTACGAAATGGATCTCGAATGGCTGAACCTGGTGAATTCACAAAGAGAGCTTTCTTAAATGGACGTATTTCGTTAATGGAAGCAGAATCGGTAATGGATATAATTAATAGTAAAACGGACAAGTCATTAAGAATGGCAATAAATGGTCTTAGAGGAAACACTTATAATTTAATTCATAACTTAAGGGAGGAAATGGTGGATTTAATCGCTTCTATAGAAGTGAATATTGACTATCCAGAATACCAGGATATAGAAGTAACGACAATAGAAGATATAAAGAAAAGTATGAATTCCATAGAAGAAAAGTTATCTAAAATTGTGAAAGAATCGGATAGTGGTAAAATTATCAAGGAAGGTATAAAAACAGTAATACTTGGTAGACCAAACGTAGGAAAAAGTAGTATTTTAAATCGATTGTTGGATGAAGAAAAAGCCATTGTTACAGATATAGAAGGAACAACTAGAGATACGATAGAAGGAAGCATAAATATTGATGGGATTTTACTTCATATTATTGATACAGCTGGAATTAGAGAAACAAATGATATTATCGAACAAAAAGGTGTAGAAAAAAGTTTATCTTTAATTGATGATGCGAATTTAATCATATTGGTTTTAAATAATAACGAGCCTTTAAATGGAGAAGACTTAGAATTGTTAGAAAAAACAAAGGATAAAAAGAGAATTGTTGTAATTAACAAAGTAGATTTAGAAAGCAAGTTGGATCAAAACAATCCAAATTTAAAAGATGCAATAAAAATAAGTACTTTATCCATCGATCGAGTAGAACCATTAGTAGAACGTATTAAAAAAATGTTTAATATGGAACAATTGGAAAATAGTGATTTAAATTATATTAGTAATGCTAGACAAATTGCATTATTAAAGCAAGCATTGGACATTGTACCAAATATACGTGATGCGCTAAAAAAAGAGATGCCTATAGATATGATTGAAATTGATATTAAGGAAATATATAATTTACTAGGAGAGGTCACAGGAGAAAGTTATTCAGAAGAAATTATCGATCAATTGTTTAGTAAATTTTGTTTAGGAAAATAGGAAAATTATTTCCCGGGAAATAATTTATGAAGATATGGAAGTGTAAAAATGGAAGAAAAATATGAAATTATTGTCGTTGGAGGAGGACATGCTGGATGTGAAGCCTCCCTTGCTGCAGCAAGAAAAGGACACAAAACATTACTTATTACAGGAAACATAAAGAACATTGCTGATATGCCTTGCAATCCATCGATTGGTGGCCCTGCTAAAGGAATTGTAGTAAGAGAAATTTATGCTTTAGGTGGAGAAATGGGTAAAAACACAGATAAGGGATCCATTCAGATGAAAATGTTAAATACTAAGAAAGGTCCTGCGGTTCAGGCTTTAAGAGCACAAGCTGACAAGGTGACATATCCACAAGAAATGTTAAAAACTTTAAAGAAACAAGAAAATTTAACAATACAAGAAGGAATGGTTGAAGATATACTTGTTGAAGATAAAAAAATACAAGGAATTGTTTTATCGGATGGTAGAAAAATTTTCTCTTCGGCAGTTATATTAACAACAGGTACATATTTAAAAGCAGATGTATTAGTTGGAGATCAGAGAAAAAGAAGTGGTCCCCATGATGAGAAACCTTCTAATTTTCTAAGTGATCGTCTAAAAGAACTTGGTTTTACTATTAAGAGACTAAAAACAGGTACACCTCCAAGATTAGATAAAAATACAATTGATTTTTCAAAAACTTCTTTAGAAGAAGGAGATAAAATAGGATATACTTTTTCTTTTGAAAACACACCTAGTTATGATGTAAATAAGCAAACACCATGCCATTTAATCTATACGACAAAACAAACCCATGAAATTATAAAAGAACATTTAAATGAATCAAGCATGTATGGTGGTTATGTAGAGGGAGTCGGTCCTAGATATTGTCCATCCATAGAAGATAAAATTGTTAGATTTAGTGATAA
>CAZWZO010000043.1:0-6871 GCA_964638525.1 uncultured Muribaculaceae bacterium
TCAATTATACATTTCTAGGTTTACTAGATTTTTCTAACAAAAATAAAACAATAAATCTTTTTTTTCTTTTTTACTTAGTTTATGTTGTTTTCCTTATAATAAGATACATAAGAACAAAAGAAAAAAAGAATATATATTATATTTGTTTTTCGACTGTTTGCATTCCTCTTTTTGACTTTCATCACTTTTTTCTTGGTATTCTTCCATTTATAATAGAATGCATCTTGAATTTAAAAATTCAAAATAAACTTTTATTAAGAATTCTTTCTATCTATTCTTTTATTATTCTTTTTTACACACTTAGCTTAGACTTGTATAACACCAGAGAATATATCATTGAAAAAAATAAAACAAATCTTTTTTACCTTACTCCTGAAAAGTACAAAAGCACCTATAGCAAAAGTAGTTATATTTTAAAACTTTATAAAAAATACAGAAATAAACAAGTATACGTAATGGGGGATAATAGTTATTTTTATAGCTTAGATAACAATATTCCTATCACTAAGTTTTCTCATATTCTGTATGGAAACAATGGTTACAATGGTAACGAAAATTTAAGAAAAAAAATAGATGTTCTTCCAGAGAAAACGATCTTTATATATGATGTTTCTCCTGCTTCTAAGCAGCATAATAAAGAAATATATGATTACATAGTAAAGAAGAGTATAAAGATAGATGGTGGGAAGTATGGAGTAGTTGTTTATCAAAAAAAATAAAGTACTCTTGTACTTTATATCATCTTATCTATATCTTTAGGAACGTTGTCCTTTAAAATCGTATTTACGATTTTTTCTTTTTTTTCTACGGAAATATCTTTTCCAGCAATCTTACTAATGTTGTCAACCAAATCACTTAAAACCTTTTTGTCTTTCATATTAGAATTTTGTAAGTCTTTTGCTAAGGAAAGAATGGTATCTTTACTTACATTTGTTTTCTTTTCCACCCTTTTAAAAAAAGCATCTTTAAACATATAAAACCTCCTACAACAATATATGTAGAAGGTTTTGTTTTGTTAATACTTTTCTATATGTAATTCTTTTTCTAGTTTTTCTTTTCTTTTTAAGAATTCTGCATTTTTCTTTAAGTAATATTCAGAAGATACAGCTTTCTTTTCATAATTTTTATAAAGCATCTCAATTGCCTTATTTAAATGATCCAATTCTTGTTGTTTGGCAGGTTTACTCTTAAACATATCAAATATAGACATCTAATCACTCCTATTTTTAAATTGTATTGTAATAGGTGTTCCTTCAAAATCGAAGTTTTCCCTTATCTTGTTTTCTAAATATCTTTCGTAAGAAAAATGAACTAATCCTTTGTCGTTTACTCTAAATGTAAATTTAGGTGGTTTAACACCAGATTGACTCACAAAGTATATTTTTAATCTTCTTCCTTTATAAGAAGGTGGAATATTTAATTGATAAGCGTCATTAATTACATCGTTTAGTATACTTGTTTTAATTTCGCGTTTTATGTTTTCTCCAACTTTTTTAACCTCAGGCATAATCGTATGAATCCTTTTTTTTGTAAGTGCGGATGTAAATACTATAGGAGCATACCTTAGGAATTGGAATTCACTACGAATTAATTTTTTGTACTCATTCATATTTGGATTTTCTACTTTATCCCATTTATTTACAATAATTATTAAACCTTTTCCCTTTTCAAGGGCATAGCCTGCGATATGTTTGTCGTGTTCAATGATTCCTTCTTCTGCATTAATAACAAGTAAACATATATCACTTTGATCAATGGATTTTAAGGAACGAATCAAACTATATTTTTCAATGGTTTCAAATACTTTTCCACGTTTTCTAAGACCGGCGGTATCAATGATTACGTATTCTTCTTTTTCATAAGTAAAGGCAGTATCAATGGCATCTCTTGTCGTCCCGGCCACATCACTAACGATACTTCTTTCTTCATTAATTAAGGCGTTTAATAAACTACTTTTTCCTACATTGGGTCTACCAATCAAACAGAATTTTAATCTTTGATCTTCTTTTTCAGTTGTATTTTCTTTAAAGTCTTTACAAATAGCATCCAAAAGTTCTATAAATCCTATGTTATGAAGTCCACTGACTGGTATATATTCATCAAAACCAAGTTCATAAAATTCATATATATTTTCGTATCTTTTTGGATTATCTAATTTGTTGATAGCTACGATAACTTTTTTCTTGCTTTTTCTAAGCATATCACGAACCTCATAGTCATTACTTGTTAGCCCTTCTAATCCATCTACAACAAACACAACAACATCGGCTTCTTCAATGGCAATTTCAACTTGAACTTTAATTTCATCATTAAATATCTCTTTGCTAATATCGATACCACCCGTATCAATAACATCAAATTTGTAATTGTTGTAACTAGCTTCACTATAAATTCTATCTCTTGTTACACCAGGTGTGTCTTCGATAATGGATTTTTGCTTTCCTACAATTTTATTAAAGATAGTACTTTTTCCTACATTGGGTCTTCCTACTAAAGCAACTGTTGGTTTTTTCATCCTATCACCCCTTTGCTAGTGGTATTATATCACACTTTTTACACCTTCACAATATTCAAAATAATTCTTACCTACTCTTTCCTTTTCTTTTTAAAAATAAAAGTTTAAAGAAATATTAAATAAATAAAATATGATAAAATCATGAAATTTACTTTACATTCTATACGTGAAAATAAAATAATGTTATAATAAATAATATAGAAAGGTAGGATAGTATGAAGTGTAAGAAATGTAAAAGAGAAATAGAAAATTTAAAAATATGTCCTTATTGTCAAGCAAAGAACATTAAAGATACCGTTGTAAAAGGAACATCAAAGGCAATAGATGGCGTAGATAGTGAAATAAAGAATATAAAATGGTTAAACGATCCCTATCCTGTTACAACTATTTTATTAATAGGATTACTTGTGTATATGTTATTTGTGATTGGATACAATTATACTTCTAATTTAGGTTTATTGGATTTAATTGGTTCTTCTTCTTTATTTTTAATATTAACAGTATACTTTGTTTTATTAAGAATGAAGTTTGGAAAAGAACACTTCTCCTATATGAACTTAATCGTTTGTGTTTTACTTGGAATAAATATAATTGGTTCTTTCTTTAATCTTTTAACAACGTTTAACTTTACAAATATATTTGATTTTATAGTAGATGGATTGTTATTTACGTATTTTCTAAATTCTTTCTTTTATAAATACGTAAAAAAGATTGATGTATTAAAGAAAATGAATAACAAAATGGTTTTTTATAGTTTATCCTGTGTTCTTATTATTTTATATGTTTTATTAATACTAAAGAATATAACAACCTTACCAATTGTTCAGATTATAAAATATATATTTGAATTAGTATTACTATTATTTTTCTCTAGGTATGTCTACCTATATAAGCAGTATAAGGAGATGAAATAATGTTTGAAGAAATTGAAAAATTAGATAAGAAATTACCTACAAGTAAGGAAATAAAGAAATATGGAAAAACCATTACGAAGAAATACAATTTATATCAAATTGTTGCTATTGGTGTTTTTGTAGTAGGTTTTATTATGGGAATTATATTAGGAAACAATTATGCACAGTGTGGATCTTATTCCAAAATAAATGAAATGTGTTTGGAAGAAAATTTTAATATAGGATTTATGCTTTTTACGTGGATCATTACTTTTGTAGTTGGAGTTTTAATTATAGCATTAGGACAAATCATTCAATTACTTACCAAAATCAATGAAAAATTAGAAAATGGAAGCAAAAAAAAGTAAAATAGTGTTAAAATCGTTGATTCTACTGAAAAAATATGATAATTTATATGTATAAGCATATTGTGCTTAATAAACAATAGGAGGTAACAAAATGAAAAAAGTTGAATTAGTAGAAGCAGTAGCTGCTAAAGCTGGTATTACAAAAGCAGACGCTACAAGAGCAATCGATGCAACATTCGAAACAATTACAGGAGCATTAAAGGCTGGAGACAAAGTTCCAGTAGCTGGATTCGGTACTTTTGCAACATCTGAAAGAGCTGCAAGACAAGGACGTAATCCTCAAACAGGAGCAGTTGTTGAAATTGCTGCTAGAACTGCTGTAACTTTCAAAGCTGGATCTGCTTTAAAAGACGCAGTTAACTAATTAAACGAAAACATCGAAAGATGTTTTTTTTCTTGTTTAAGTATGTTATAATTACGTTAAGATAGAGAGGTTATAAAATATGAAAAAAACAGGAAAATTTATTATTCTTATTCTTGGTGTAGTTTTAGTAATTATAGGAACGGTGTTATTTTTTTCAAACAAAAACAGCAAAAGTGGAGCAAAAGATGCAAATTTAGAAAAACTATCTATAGATAATAAAGAGGTAAAAGAACTATATAGCTACATTGATCATAGTGGTGATAGCTCCGCAAATGGTGTTTTTCTTCTAACAAATCAAAAGGTAGAGGTAAGCAGTCTTTCTGATGACTTTAAAATGGAAAAATCCCTTAAATTTCTAGATACTAAAGACTTTGTAATAAATCAAAACAAATGTACCGTTTCTATAAATAAAGATGAAATTGATTCAATTATGTATAAATTATTTAATAATAAAGACTATGATACATCTAAAGAATATGGTATGTTTGTAAACGGGGATGTTGATACTTATTCTTGCGGGGGAGGAGCTATATTAAAATATAATGGTACAGATGCTTTTGAAGGTAGTTTATTTGAAGGAGGAGGCTATGTAGGAGCGAATGATCCATACCAAACAAGGTTATACAAAGCTTATAAAAATAATAAAACAAAAGAGATTTTTCTTCTTGAAAAGGTTTTATATTTAAATGAAAATTGCAAGGAAGATACTTGTGATTATGAAGTGTATAAAGATGCTGATCTTAGTCAGAAGATAGGGGAAGAAAAAAATATAGCAATAAGTGAATCTCATGATTTTTTTAAAAACTACTTAGACAAGGCCTCAACCATTACATATACTTTTAAAAAAGGAAAAGACTCTTACTATTTCTTTAGTAGTCAAGTTGACAAATAATGCTAAAAAAGGCATTATTTTTAATTGTTTCTAAATAGGAAATATATTATAATGAGAATGGTGATAATTGGTGTTAAAAAAAGCAAAAAAAGTATTAAATGAATTAAATAAAAATGGATACGAGGCCTATATAGTTGGAGGCTTTGTTAGAGATTATTTATTAAAAAGAAAGAGTTATGATATAGATATTTGTACTAGTGCAACTCCAAAGGAAATAAAAGAAGTATTTAAAGATGCTTGTCTTCCTACAGAAGATTATGGATCCGTTATTATTGTGATTGCTAGTACTCGTTTTGAAATTACAACTTATAGAAAAGAAATTTCTTATAGTAATCATAGAAAACCAGAAGAAATCGAATACATTACGGATTTAAAAGAAGATGTACTAAGAAGAGATTTTACTATTAATAGTTTATGCATGGATAAAAATGAAAAAATAATAGACTTATTAAATGGAAGGGAAGATTTAAAGAAAAAAGTTATTAATACAATAGGCGACAGTTATGTAAGATTTGAGGAAGATACTCTACGTATTTTAAGAGCTATACGCTTTGCAACAATTTTAAATTTTTCTTTAAGCAGTGATATAGTCTATGCTATAAAAAGAACAAAACATTTATTAAAGAACTTATCTTATGAAAGAAAAAAACAAGAACTAGACAAGATTTTTTCCTCTCCTAATATAAAGATAGGAATAAGTCTAATAAAGGATTTGGCGTTAGAAGAAGAATTAGAAATAGATGTAAGCAAGGTAAATCAAATAGGACAATGCAACGATCTACTTGGAATTTGGGCTTTATTAGATGTTACGGATATTTATCCCTTTACCTCCAATGAAAAAGAATTAATAGTTGATATTAAAAATTTACTAGATGAAAGAGTTATTGATAATAAAAGCTTGTATAAATATGATTTGTATCCAAATATTGTAGTTGCAAGTATCATGGGAATCGATAAAAGAAAAGTAACAAAGATGTATAATAGACTTCCTATAAAAAGCAGAAAGGACTTATGCGTAGATGCTACTACGATTTCAAAGGTTTTAGAACAAGAACCAGGTGGATATTTAAGAGAAGTTTTTGAAGATTTAGAAGATAAAATATTAACAGGAAAATTAAAAAATAAAAAAGCAGTTGTTCTAAAATATATTGTTAAGAAATATAAGAAATGATATAATAAGTAGCTAAGAAGGTGATATTATGAATAAAGATGAATTGCTTCAAGTGATAAAAGATGGAAATATAGTAGTACCTTTATATTTATTAAAGAAAAGAAAAGAATTAAGATTGGATTTAGAGGAATTCTTGTTTTTAATTTATTTATATAATAAAGGAAGCAAGATTTTATTTAATCCAAATGATTTTAAAGAAGAGTTAAATATAGAACTTATAGATGTTATGAAATATATTTCAGCCTTGACAGATAAAGATATGTTATCAGTAGATGTGCTTACGAATGATAAGGGAATCAGAGAAGAATATATTAATTTAGATAATTTCTATAAGAAGCTTAGTTTAATTTTACTAGACGAAATGAATCATCCTAAAGAAAATACGGATATTTTCTCTTTCGTAGAAAAAGAATTTTCTAGAACTCTTTCCCCAAGTGAATATGAATTTATTAAAGCTTGGATGGAAAATGGAAATAGCGAAGAATTTATAAAAGAAGCCGTAAAAGAAGCCTCTATAAATGGAGTATCTAACTCAAGATATGTAGATAAAATTTTATATGAATGGAACAAAAAAGGACTTAAAACAGTAGAAGATATAAAAGCAAGTAAACAAGAGTATAGAAAGCAAAGGGAAGAAAGAAAAAGTAATACAGAAGAAATATTTGAAT
>CAZWZO010000044.1:0-6851 GCA_964638525.1 uncultured Muribaculaceae bacterium
GATTGGTATTGATGAAGATGAAAGTGATAAAGCAATTGTTGATCAATTTATAAATCATAAAGATGTAAAAGAATATGCCTTGGTAAAAACGAATGATAACTTTTTTGCTAAAGAAACATTAGATAGTATGTATTCGAAAAAATATAAAAAGTTTTTAAAACAAACAAACGGGAAAGCCAGTGATGCTTTAATTTTGGTACTAGATGATGCCTCTTATAAGAGATATTTAAAAAAGATAAATAAGAAAACAGAAAAACCAATTCTATATAACTTGATCAATCAAATCGTATACACAAAAAACAGTCGAAAAGCTTATTATTTTAATAAATACGATAAAAAAGCAAAAAAACAAACAATTCAATTACAAGAATATACAGAACAGGAAAAAGCAGGACAAAAAGTTACGATTCAAGATTATTATGTAACGGATGAAGCTTTCTTAGGAACCGATTTATATGGAGATACAAATGGGCCTATTGTAATTATGAATACTTCTTTGGCAAAAAAATATAAGATAAATATAGAACAAAATCATTCTTCCATGTTATATTTACATACAAGTAATTATAAAAATATAGATAAGATGGCGGATGATTACACAAAAACAGGCAAATTAAAAGGACTAGATTACTATAATGTAAAAGAACAAATGCGTCTTGCTAATAATATTTTCTTAGCTGTTAAAATACTTGTTTATGGATTTATTACTTTGGTTACTTTAATAGGAGTAACAAGTGTATTTAATACAATTAATACAAGTATAGCTTTGCGAAGAAAAGAATTTGCGGTATTACGTAGTGTAGGGCTTACTCCAAAAGGATTTAATAAAACATTAAGGTTTGAAAGTTTACTATTTGGAGTAAAATCTCTTATTTATGGTATACCTGTTTCATTAGGAATTATTTACTTAATGGATAGATCTATGGGAAAATTGGTTGAGTTTAATACGATACTTATACCATGGGAAAGTGTAGGACTTGCTATAGTTGGTGTATTTATAATCGTGGCAATTTCTATGTCTTATGCAACTAGAAAAATAAAAAAAGAAAATATTTTAGAAGCAATACGAGAAGAAAATATATAAGAAGCGAAAGCTTCTTTTTTTGTAAACAAAGAGTAAAAATTAAAAATTATTCTATATAACATTGCGAAAACATCATATTTTTGATAAGCTTGTAATATAAATAATAATAAGGAGTTAGTAATATGAATAATGAAAATAACGATTTAACAAATATTTTTCCATCACAAGGGTCGGATGGAAATGCAGTGGGAAACAATATGGATAACACAAATGCTATAAATAGCAATGTGGAAAGTATGACAAATGAAAATCCAACAAATGAGCAACCAATTGATTTAATGGGACCTTTAGCTACGGAAATAAATAATACAGTCCAAGAAAATCCAGTGCCACAAGCTCCAGTTATGGAAACACAAAATAGTATGGCTTCTCAACCAGTAGATAATATGGCACAAACTATGGAAGTACCAAATAGTATGGCCTCTCAATCAGTAGATAATATGGCACAAACTATGGAGGCACCAAATAGTATGGCCTCTCAACCAGTAGATAATATGGCACAAACTATGGAAGTACCAAACAATATGGCCTCTCAACCAATAGATAATATGGCACAAACTATGGAAGTGCCAAACAGTATGGCTTCTCAACCAGTAGATAATATGGCACAAACTATGGAAGTACCAAATAGTATGGCCTCTCAACCAGTAAATAATATGGCATCACCAGAAGTAAGTCCTTCTTTTCAACAACCAATAAATAATGCGATGCCAAATCCTGGATCACAAGTTCCACCAGTTATGAATCAAAATATAAATATGAATCCAATTCCACCAATGGGAAATGTTATGAACCAAGGAAACAAAGGCGGATTTATGAGCAAATATGGAAAGTTTATTTTCATAGTACTAGCCTTAGTTGTTGTTGGCGCTGCGCTTTATATGATAATGGGTGGCAAAAAGTTGACTTGTACGAAAAAACAAGATGAAATGGGTATGAATATGGATGCATCGATTACTTTTAAATTTGCATCTGATAAAGCAAAATCTGCTCATGCCGAAATGACGCTTACTCTTCCTGATGAGTATAAAAGTCAAAAAGATACATTTGTATCTTTGCTTGAAGAAGAATACAAAAGCTCTGAATACAAAGATGCGAATGTAAAAGTAACTTCTAACGACAATACAATTGTAGTAACAATAGATGTTGATGATAAGAACTTTAGTGTATTAGATCTTGAGGATAGTAAGGAAAATACTTATAATGCAATAAAAAAAGATATGGAAAGTTCAGGATATACTTGTAAATAAAAGTATATCTTTTTTTTCTATTTTTAGTATGCTATAATAGAAATAGAAAACTAAAGGGAGGAAAACAAATGGATATAGACAAGAAAGTAGAGAGTGTTCGTAAAATAGAAGATCTTAAAGAAATGGATGCTTATGAGGCAAGAAGAAAAGTATTCAAGGGATATATGAGTGAACTTGGTAAAAAGACAAATGAAACTTTGCTAAAAGTAGCGGATAAATTTATTCCATTTTCTCTTGGCGGTTTAGCTGTTTCTGCAGGAGGAAGTTTACTTGGAATGCATAATCAAGAAATCAATTTAACGCAAGCTTTAGAAATCGTTGGAAAAACAGGGGCTATCGAAGCTGGTGCAGCTATGGGAATTGTTGTAGCGACTGTTGCAGCTATAAGTGTAAATGAAGCAATAAAATTTACAAGTGCCTATTTAAGTTACCCTAAAAATAAAGAAGAATTGATTCGACTTGGTATGTATAATAAGCTAGAAGATAAGCTAAATATAATGAATCAAGAACAAGAAACAAGAATAAAAACGGAAGAAAAGTCTGCTGGTACAGGGGAGGCTAGAAGATAATGAAATATGAGGGGTTAATCTTTACACTGGACGATGGAAAAGACTACATGGTAGTGGAAACAGTGGAAATAAATGGTGATACATATGCTTATTTTACCAATGATAAAAATGAAGTGGATTCCTTTTTTGGAAAAATTGTAAATAAAGATTACGATTTGAAAATAGAAAATATTTCGAGTGAAGAATTTAGTGAAAAAGTTTTGCCAGGATTTATTGCTAAAAATTATGGAAGCTAAGTTCTTTTTTTTGACAGATTTTGTAAATGTTTGTATAATTTTGACAAATTAAAAGAATTTAATATTAAAATCACATGATTTATAGTATAATTTATTAACAGAAAAGAGGTTTTTATATGCTTACATTAACAAAAGCCGTATTTACAATCATGTTAGGCTTTCTATCTTCAATTTTTTTAGGCTTAATATTGATTCCTGTATTAAAAAAATTAAAAGTAGGGCAAAGAATTAGTATATTTGTAGGAGACAATCATCGTCAAAAACAAGGAACACCAACCATGGGTGGTTTAATCTTTATTGTTCCAACAGTAGTGATTACTTTACTACTCGTTATGACGAAAAAAATAAGTTGGAATTGGTCTTTAGGATTAACGTTACTTGTATTTGTTTGTTACGGTGTGATTGGCTTTTTAGATGATTTCTTAAGTATCAAGAAAAAGGATAATGAAGGCCTAAATACATACCAGAAGTTGTTTTTACAATTGTTGGTAGCGATTGCCTTTTTCTATATTTATATTAAAAATGGTGGTTCAACAGCCTTAGTTGTTAGTACATTGCATATCAATATTGAGATGGGTTGGTTATATGGACTTTTTATTCTTTTTCTATTAATCGGTTCTTCGAATGCTGTAAATTTAACGGATGGTTTAGATGGGCTTGCAGGAAGTTTATCTGCTGTAGCTCTCGTCGCGTTTGCTATGATTTCTTTAATGGTTGGTTTTGAAGACATTGGTTATTTTGCTTTAATCCTAACTGGAGCCGTTACAGGATTTTTGATTTTTAATATGCATCCCGCTAAAGTCTTTATGGGAGATACAGGTTCTTTAGCACTAGGTGCAGTTATGGCCTCTATTGCAATTATTGTTCATAGAGAAGTGACATTACTTGTAGTCGCAGGAGTGTTCGTTATAGAAACATTAAGTGTAATTTTACAAGTGTTTTGGTTATTTGTATTTAAGAGAAAATTATTTTTAATGACGCCACTTCATCATCATTTTGAAAAACTAGGATGGAGTGAAGTAGATATTGTAAAAGCCTTTTTAGTAGTTGGTATTACTCTAGCAATGGCAGGTATCTTCTTTGGTGTATGGTTATAAGAACGAGGTTTCGTTCTTTTTTTGTAAAAAAGTGTCTATTCCGCTTTTTTGTTATTTTTTAATAAAATAGAATATGATATGTTTACTATAGGATGTGATAATATGAACGAAGAAATTGAAAATTTAGAGTTAGAAACAAAAAAGGTAAAAGTGATAGATCCAAATTCCAAAATAGAAGTAAAAACGTATACCGGTGATGAGGATTATTTGGTTCAAAATCATGACAAAAACAAAAGCGATATTGATGAGGGAATTTATGTTCGAACAGAAAAAGATGAAAAAACAAGTAAGGATAAAATCGTTCCAAATAGTGAAATAGCTGTATGGACTTATAATGATGAAAGTACAGGTTTAAACGTGTCGACTATAGGAGATAAAAGTGGTCCACCTAAAGAAGGAACATATGTAAAAATAAAATATGAGGAAATCGTTGTAGAAAAGGATACATTTATACCTACAGCTTCCACTAGCGATACAAGTACATCTACAGAATTATCTCAGGAAGAAAAAATACGACAGGAACAAGAGAAAAAAAGAGAAGAAAAAAAGAAAAAAATCAAAAAAGCACTTGCCCTTATAATCATTCCGATTGTTGTAGTAACCGCTGCAAAAGGGTGCGAAAAAATTCCGGATAAACCTGCACCAAGCGAAACGGAAATTGTACAAGTTGTCGAGCAAGACATTGTAGCATTAATTGAACAAGCCGATCAAGCGACAAAGAATATTCGAGATGTGGTAAGAAACAGTGAAATGCAACCTGCAGCTATCGAAGATGATCAAACGCTTTTAGGACAACCTGTGACGCATACGGTTCAAGATGGAAACGTTTTAATTGAAAAAGGAGATAAACTAGCGAACGATTGTGAAGAATTTATTGAACAGGCCTCTAATGATTCAGATATTACCTATGAGGAAGCAGTAGAATATATAGATGAAGGAATAGAAATATTAAACCGAGTAGAAGACTTCTATGAAAATGACAAATCAATGATGAAAGTACATTTACAAACAAATCAAGAAATAGAAGACAAAGGCCTAAGAACCCAAGCAACACACTATGAAGGAGAAAATACAGCAGGACAAATCAAATTAAGAGAAAATCAGATTTCTCAAATTCAACAAACAAAGCAAACCTTTGTTGAAACGCAAGAAAAATTGATTGATACAGATAAAGCTTCTTATGAAGCAAACAAAACAGGAAAAGCACAAATCACTGCTGTAGAAGAAAGTAAGGAAAGAGGAAGATAATGATAGATTTAGAAAGATACGATAGTGTTAAAATAAATAATAAAGAATATTATGTTATGGATTTGATTGATTGTAATAACAAGAAATATGTTTATTTAACAGATTCAGATGAAAATAGTGATGAAGTTTTGCTTCTTCAAATGAAAGAAGATGGCTTTGTAGGAGTAAGCAAAGAAGAAGCTTTAGAAGTAGGAATAAAATTAAAAGACAAGTATTATAAAGAAGATTAAGAATTTATAAGTAATATTATAAGTTCTTTTTTTATACAATTAAATAGGTGGAACTATGAAAAAAAGATACGATATTTTACTTTTTATTGCAACAATACTTATAACAATATTTGGGATTATCATGATTTATTCTGCTTCCTCTATTTGGTCAGCTTATAAATTTAATGATGCTTTCAAATATGTAAAAAATCAAGCAATGTTTGGAATAATTGGTGTAATCCTTATGCTTTTTATAAGAAAGATAGATTATAATATTTACTATAAAAAAACAAATAAAATATTAATTTTTTGCTTAATACTTTTGGTATTGGTATTGATACCAGGCATTGGTAGTATCAGAAATGGTAGTAGAGTTGGTTTGGTATAGGTGGTTTTGGTGTGCAACCAAGTGAAGCAGCAAAAATAGGGTTAATTATGTTTACTTCTAAATATTTAGAAAAAAGCAATAAGTTTATAAAAGATTTAAAAAAAGGTGTTTTTCCTATTTTATTTATTTTGTTTTTAATATTTGGATTAATTATGTTACAACCAGACTTTGGTACAGGTATGATTATTGTAATTAGTATTATCGCTATGCTTTTTATTGCTGGAGTAAACATGAAATTCTTTGTAGCAGGAGGCGTATTAGGATTAGTAGGAATTGTTGTTTTGATTCTTATCGCCCCTTATCGAATGGACCGAATCACTTCTTTTTTGAATCCTTGGAGTGATCCTTTAGGAACCGGGTTTCAAATCATTCAATCTCTGTATGCGATTGGTCCAGGGGGACTACTAGGAGTAGGGTTTTTAAATTCTAGACAAAAACAGTTCTATCTACCAGAACCTCAAACGGATTTTATTTTTTCCATTATTAGTGAAGAATTAGGGATTGTAGGTATTTTACTTGTAGCTTTTTTATTTCTTACCATTTTATGGTGCGGCTTTAAAATAGCTTTAAATAGTAAGGACTTGTTTGCTAAATATCTAGCGTTTGGTCTTACTTTTCAAATGTTGGTGCAAGCAATATTAAACTTAATGGTAGTAATTGGAATGATTCCTGTAACGGGGGTTATACTTCGTGGTATCCTATAACTACAGACCCTTTTTAGCCCTTATAATAAGGGAAAAAACCGAATTTGATAATTTATCCTTGTTTAG
>CAZWZO010000045.1:0-401 GCA_964638525.1 uncultured Muribaculaceae bacterium
AATATATTGATCAGCAGGTATTTTTCCTTTTTTTATTGTTATATCATTAGCGATATAAATGTTTTCAATAATTTGACCTGTTTCATCAATTTGACTTTGTGTATTTGATTTATAAGCATCATAATTTTCAGATTTTATAAAAGCTTTTACAAATTTATCTACTGATTTTTCAAATACACTTTTGTCAAGAACATAAATTTTTTGTTTCTTGGCTTTTTCTTTATCGTCTTGTTTTGCACTTTTATCTGTATCATTTGTTTTTGTTTTTACTTCTTCTATTGAAATTTCATACCCATTAATGGTAAAAGAAGTGTTATCTTGAATTGCATTGTATATTTCTTTGGCTGTAGATAAAGTACGATCATATGTTATTTCTTTTTCTATATCCAAAGCTTCAGCTG
>CAZWZO010000045.1:411-6845 GCA_964638525.1 uncultured Muribaculaceae bacterium
GCATAAACTTTATCCACCTTGTATTTTTGTTTTAAATCATTTTGTTCTGAGTCGATATAATTTTCTAACTCTTCTTTCGATTTAATTTTTCCTAACATTTTTCCTTTTAAATATACAGTGTATACTTCTTTGGGATGCTTAAAATCATATTTTGTAACTACAAAAAGTAGTGCAGCACTTACTATCAATCCTATAAGTGCAAAAAATAATACCTTTTTATTCATTGTTTCCTCCATTGGTACCCATTGTTTTCATATAATTTAAGAAAGTGGATGTATTTCTTTTGAATAATAACTCAACAGTTGCGGTTGGACCATTACGATGCTTTCCTATAATAAATTCACTAATACTTGTTTGTGAGTCATCTCTTGCTTGTTTATTATAATAATCTTCTCTAAATAGGAAAGATACAATATCTGCATCTTGTTCTATTGAACCCGATTCTCTTAAATCGGACATAATAGGTCTTTTGTCTTCTCTTTGTTCTACAGCACGGGATAACTGTGCAAGAGCAATAACAGGAACTTTTAATTCCATAGCCATTGTCTTTAAAGCTCTTGATATATCTGAAACTTCTTGTTGTCTATTCGATCCGTATTTTCCATTTGTAGATATTAGCTGCAAGTAATCGATTATAACAATTCCTAAACCGTTTTCACTATTGGCAAGTCTTCTACATTTTGCTCTTATCTCTCCAATTGTAATACCTGGTGTATCATCCATATATAATTTTGCGTTTGAAAGTTGACTGATAGCTTCTGTTACTCGCTTCCAATCTTCATTTTGTAAGTTCCCTGTTCTTAATTTTGTTTGGTCGATCTGTCCTAAAGAAGCCAAAATACGAACTGCTAATTGCTCTGCTCCCATTTCTAAGTTGAATAGGGCAACTGATTTATCTGTATGCGTAGCCACATGTGTAGCCAAATTTAAAGCAAAAGCTGTTTTTCCCATGGCAGGACGAGCAGCAATAATAATTAATTCATTCTCATGGAATCCAGATGTAATACGATCTATATCCGCCCATCCAGTTGGAACACCCGTAATTTCTCCTTTTGATTCTGATAATACTTCTAAATTTTTTTCCGTTTCTTTAATAACATCTTGAATCGTCTTAAATTCTGTTGCTCTTTTGTTTTTTATGATTCCAAGTATCTTTTTTTCAGCCTCTTCAATGGTTTCACTTACTGAGGTTTCTTCATCATAACCCATAGTTGTAATTTCGGTGGCTTTTTCAATTAATTCTCTTAACGTTGCCTTATCTTCAATTATTTTAATATAATAATCTACATTAGCAGCATTAGCAACACTATCTAAAACTTCCGTCAAATATTCTACTCCACCAATTTCATTTAATAAATTCGTAGCTTTTAACTCTTCTGTTAGAGTAGTAATATCAATAGGAACCTTCTTCTCATCTAAATTCTTTAAGGCAGAAAAAATCTTACCATTACGTGTTGAGTAAAAGGAATCTTCTCTTAAAATTTCAACGGCTTTTTCTAAGGCTGTTCTTGATAAAAACATAGATCCCAATACAGCTTGCTCTGCTTCTAAATTGTTAGGTAGTTCTCTTACTGCCATATTTTTTCACCTCTACTTTATTATTGAAACTTTTACTTTTGCAATAATATCTTTATATAAATTTATTTTTACAAAATGATAACCCAATGTTGTTAAATTTTCCTCTAACAAAACTTGTTTTTTATCAATTTTATATCCTTTGTTTGCTAGTTCATCTTTGATTTGTTTTGCACTGACGCTACCAAAGACTTTATCTTCTTTTCCTGTTTTTACTTTAAAACTCAATGTTTCTTTTTCTATTTTACTTTTTTCTTCTAAAGCAATTTTTCTATTTTCTTGATCCATTGCATGGTTTTTTGCGATTTTTCTATCCAAATCTTGTTTTGATTCTCCTGTTAGTTTTACTGCATATCCTTTTTTAATTAGAAAGTTTTGTGCATAACCATCCTTTACCTCTTTTATTTCATCTTTTTTACCTTGATTTTTTACATCTTTCAAAAATATGACCTTCATAAAACAAACCTCCTAACACATAAAATATTTGTATACTTAGTATACTATAAAATTAGGTAAATGTCATTATTGTGCATAAAAAAAACACATAAATATGTGCTTATTTTGTGAAAGGTAATAAACCGATAGCTCTTGCTTCTTTAATCATTTTTGCAATTTCTCTTTGATGTTTTTGGCAAGCTCCAGTTACTCTTCTTGGTAAAATTTTACCTCTTTCATTTATATATCTTTTTAAAGAGTCTACATCCTTATAAGTAAATGTTTTTCCTGTACAAAGATAGCAAACTTTCTTTTTTCTACGATAAAATCCTTCTGCCATTTTTTAATCCTCCTTCTTTAGAATGGTAATTCGTCATCATTGATTTCGATATTAGAACCAAAATCCGCAAATGGATCTTTTTCAACAGAAGTTGTTGGGGCTTCTTTCGTAGCGGAAAAATCATATGGAGTTGGTCCAGCATTTACAGATGTGTTTTCTCTTGATCCTTTTGTATCTAAGAATTGTACGTTATCAGCAATAACTTCGGTAACATATCTTTTTTTACCATCTTCTCCATCATAACTTCTGGTTTGAATTCTTCCTTCTACAGCTACTTGGCTTCCTTGTGTTAAATAATTTTTAACATTTTCAGCCTGTTTTCTCCAAACAACAATGTTAATAAAATCAGCTTCTCTTTCTCCTGCTTGGTTTGTAAATGGTCTATTTACTGCTAAAGAGAAAGTAGCTACTGCAGTATTTGTTCCTGTATATCTCAACTCTGGATCTCTAGTTAGACGACCAATTAAAATTACTTTGTTCATAAAATACCTCTTTTCTTAGTCTTCTACTTTGATAATTAGATGACGTATAACGTTTTCACTAATACGAGAAACTCTATTAAACTCATTAATTGCGTCACTTGTATTTGTTTCAATTTTGTAAAAGAAATAATATCCTGTTTTAAACTTTTTAATTTCATAAGCTAATTCTCTTTGTTCCATACCTTTTTCTTCAAGTATCTTAGCACCATTACTAGTTAAAACATTCTTCATTTCTTCTGCAACTTTTGTTATATTTGCCTCTTCTAAATCAGGTCTTACAATAAACGTTACATCATATTTTCTCATGTCTTACACCTCCTTTTGGACTTTCGGCTTCAAATTGAAGCAAGGAGTAATCAAATACTCGATAGTATTATAGCAAATTCTTACTTATTTGTAAAATACTTTTTATTAAATTTATGATTTTAAAAAAAGAAAAGCACAAAATTGTGCCTTTTATACATTAAATCTAAAGTAGCAAATATCCCCATCTTGCATTAAATAGTCTTTTCCTTCTAAACGGGCACGACCTGCTTCTTTTACTTTTAATTCATTTCCATATTTTATTAAATCTTCATAACTTGTAACCTCAGCGCGAATAAAACCTTTTTCAAAATCTGTGTGGATGATTCCTGCACACTGTTTTGCATTCATTCCATCTTTAAAAGTCCAAGCTCTTACTTCGTCTTTTCCTACTGTAAAAAATGTTTTTAATCCTAGTAGAGAATAGGCTTTTTTAATCAATTGATTTAATCCACTTTCTTCTACGCCAATCATTTCTAACATTTCTTTTCTTTCTTCCTCACTCATGTCAATTAAGTCTTCTTCTACTTTAGCGCAAATTTCAATTACTTCTGCATTTTCTTTTTTTGCATATTCTTCCACTTGTTGTACATATTTATTTTTTCCTGCTAAATCTTCTTCTTTTACATTGGCTAAATATATAACTGGCTTTAGTGTTAAAAAACTATAATTTTTAATTAACTTGTACTCTTCTTCTGTAAAAGATATACTTCTTAATGGTTGATTTTTTTCTAAAGCCTCTTGGCATTTTTTCAAGCAATTTACTTCAATAAGAGCCTCTTTATCACGATTGGTTTCTGCCTTTTTCTTTATTTTATCAATACGATTAGTAATAACCTCTAAATCCGCTATGGCAAGTTCTAAATTAATAATTTCAATATCACGAATCGGATCAATATTTCCTTCTACATGAATAATATTACTATCTTCGAAACATCTTACTATATGACAAATAGCATCTACTTCTCTAATATGTGATAAGAATTTATTTCCTAAACCTTCTCCTTTTGAAGCTCCTTTTACTAATCCTGCAATATCCGTAAACTCAAAACTAGTTGCAATTGTTTTTTTGGGATTATACATTTCTGTTAATTTATCTATTCTTTCATCTGGAACAACAACGACTCCTACATTTGGATCAATAGTTGCAAAAGGATAATTTGCCGCTAAAATTTTTTGTTTTGTAATGGCATTAAAAAGAGTTGATTTTCCCACATTTGGCAAACCTACAATTCCTGCTGTTAAACTCATACATAATCACACTCACTTTTCTTTTTCTACATGTTATTATAACACAGTTTTAGGAAAAATTATTGTTAACTTTTTTCTTATAATAAAAACACTGTCTAAACAGTGTTTTTTATAAATTATATGATTGGATAAATACCTGGCCCTATTGGTAAATTCGTTAAATACCAGAAAAGAATTAATAATATCCAGGCTAAACTAATGACTAAAAAGTATGGTGATACATATTTTATAGCTTTAAATATTCCAATTGGTTCTTTTTTATTTGGATTATACATATTTAAGTATCCTATAAAAATAATAAAGGATGGCAAAAATATAGTAATTCCCTTTGTCATAGAATCCGCAGCTCTAAAAATAAATTGTGCAAATTCTGGAGAAACATTGCTTTGCATCAATAAAGGTACAACAACAGGGGAGAAAATAATCCACTTTGCTTCAGGCGTTGTAGCAAATAGGTTGCTAATGGCAACGAGTACCATGAATAATATAATTAGTGGAATACCTGAAAAATTTAAACTAGAGATTAAATTTGCACAGGCTCCTGTTATAACAACGCCTATATTAGTAAGATTAAATAAAGAAATTAGTTGAGAAGCTAAAAATAGTAAGACAACGATTTCACCTAGGTCATTCATATATTTTTTATAACCCTTCATAATATCATTGTCACTTTTAATTGTTTTGGCTCCGATACCATAAGCAATACCGGACAGTAGGAATAATAGGGAAACCATAAATGTAAATCCATCTTGGAAATAAGAATTTTCTCCAAATAACTGATCTACATAAGTGTTTGCTTTCATATCTAATAGCATTCCGGATCCCGGCAAGTTTGGTATCAACATATAGGCAAATAAAACTAGTACAACTACCGCCGTGATAGAAGCAAATCGAAGGCCACGATCCTCACGTTTTTCTTTGCTTATTTTTGATTGCTCATAATCCTCTGCTAATTCCTTTGAAATCACTTTTATTTCTTGAGTTTTCATTAATTCTGCTGTAATTTTGTATGTACCAACTTTATGAATAATAATTTTTTCAATAACAATCGTTCCGATAATAGACATGATAATGGATGTAGTAATCATTATAATTAAGTTTGAAGATAATCCTACATGATAACCGCTATCAATTAATCTAGCTGCTAGTTGTGTATGAGAAAGCAAGGATATATCTAGGGAACCAACAAAAATACTTGTTCCATATCCAAAAGCTACACCACAAAACGCAGCAATAATACCTAAAATAGGACTTCTTCCTTTGTATAAGAAGATTAAAGCTCCTAATGGAATGATAATGGCATAACCGATTTCATTAATTAAACTAGATATCGTTCCTAAAAAAATTATTAAAAAGGTTAATACCCAGCCATCTAATTTAACTAATTTCTTTCTAATAATTGTATCAAGTAATCCTGATGCCTCTGCTACTCCTACACCAACTAAAGATACAAGTAACATACTAAGTGGAGTAAAGGCAGCAAAATTCTTCGTCGCATTACTTATAAAGTATTTAAATCCTTCATAATTAAACAAGCTTTTTACCGAAACTAATACTTTTTCTAGTGTTCCTGTATTGGTATTGATTTGACTATAAGTTGCTTGTGCTTCAAAAGCAGATAACACACCACTTAAAACAAATACCAATATAATTAAAAGAAGTATAGTTGTAGCGGGATGCAATCTGAATTTTTTTAATTTCAGTTTTTTCTTTCTTTTCATAAAACACTTCCTAATCTATAACTTTCTTTAACTTACGGTTAAATTCTATTCTTGGAAGCATTATTGTTCGATTACAAGCAACACATTTTATTTTTATGTCTGCGCCTAAACGAACAATCTCCCATTCGTTTGTTCCACAAGGATGTGGTTTTTTCATGATAACCTTAGATCCTAATTCATATTTTGGACTTTCCATATTTGATCTCCTAAAGTTCAATTTTCATAATTTCTAGTATACGATTTAAATCATTAATGTTCGAAAATTTAATTTCTAATTTGTTTGATTTTACTTTTACTTTCGTACCTAATTTTTCACATAATTCTTCT